>JALYYF010000384.1 GCA_030946725.1 Candidatus Dormiibacterota bacterium | reverse complement strand
ACCGCGCGCAGCAGTCCCAGCTCGCGAGTCCGCTCCAGGATCGAGAGCGCCAGCGTGTTGACGATGCCCAGCACCGCCACGACGATCGCCAGCGCGAGCAGTACGTAGAGGATCACCTGGACGGTGTTGACCTGGCTCGCCTGCTGCTGCGCGTAGTCGGCCTGGCTGCGGACGCTCACCTCAGGGTTGTCCTTCAGCAGCGCCTCGACCTGCTTCTGCACGCCGCCCGCGTCGGCGCCCTGCCGCAGCACGACGTAGCCCTGCGACGGTTGCGGTGAGGTGAAATCCGCGGCGGCGACATCGGCCGAGAGAAGGGGACCCGGCAGCAGCTGCGTCGCTTTATAGACGGCAACCACCGTGAAGGTCCGGCGCCCTCCCCGCTGGGTCGCCAGGTCCACGGTCTTTCCCACCGCCAGGTGGCCGTTCTTCGCGAACGCGTCGTCGACGGCGATGTCGTCCTTCTTGAGTGTCCCGAGCTGGCCGCTCTGCACCTTGAGGCTGAAGACGCTCGCGATGGACGCCCCGTCCCCGGCCTCCACGGGCACCACACTGCTGCCGAGCTGGGCGAAGTCGACGTAGACGGCGACGGCCTGGCTCACGCCCGGGATCCGCCTGGTCTTGTCGACCACATTGGGATCGAAGGTGGGAGGCGTGGCGCTGGTCTGGTCGCCCGCGATGATGAGCTGCGCGCGCAGGTCCTGCTTGGTCAGCTGATCGAGGCTGGCCTTCAGCGAGCTGCCGAGCACGCTGACCCCTGTCACCAGCGCGATGCCGACCATGAGGGTGGCCGCCGTGATCGCGGTGCGGCGAGGGTTGCGGGCGGAGTTGCGGCGCCCGAGCTTGCCGGCGATCGACCAGGAGAGCGCCCGCCCCAGGACCGACACCGCCGGCCGGCTGATGGCGGGGGTCAGCATGGCGACGCCGACGAACACGAGCAGTACGCCGGCGATCAGAGTCCAGAGCCGGTAGTCGCCCAGGTCGGCGAAGAGCGCCCCGCCCACACCCGCGGCGCCGAAGAGGGTGAGGACGGTGCCGGCGACGGTGAGGACGGTGAGCGGCCGGTCGGGCGTCGCGGCCTCCCGCATCGCCGCCACCGGCGGAATCCGGGAAGCCCTGAGCGCCGGCAGCAGCGCGGCGAGCGCGGTGACCAGGAGCCCGACCGCGTAGCCCACGACGATCGGCGCCAGCGGCAATCCGCCTCCCGGGTTGGGCAGGTTGCTGCCGCCGAACGACTCGAACACGCCCCTCAGCAGCGCGGCCAGGGCGAAGCCGGCCACCAGGCCGATCGTCGAGGCGACGAGGCCGATGACGAGCGCCTCGGTCAGTACCGACCGCAACACCTGGCCGCGGCTGGCTCCCAGCGCCCGGAGAAGTGCCAGCTCGTGGGTCCGCTGGGCGACCAGGATGGAAAAGGTGTTGACGATGAGGAAGACGCCGACGAAGAGGGTGATGCCCGCGAAGCCAAGCAGGATGTTGCGCACGATGTCGAGGAACTGCCTGAGCCCGGCGGCGTCGTCGTTGGCCACCTGCTGCCCGGTCCGGACCTTGTAGTCGCTGCCCAGCACGGCACGGATGTCGTCGCGCAGCTTCGTCGGGGCCACCCCCTTCTGGGCGCTCACGTCTATCCCGCTGAACACTCCCTTCCGTCCCAGCAGCAGCTCCTGGGCGGCCGGCTCCGTGAAGGCCACCGCCGTCTCGCCGCCGATGGAGTCTCGGCCGCCGGGATAGCCGAAGATCCCGACCACGGTGAACGTCCGCTTTGGCTGAAGCGTCAGTACGTCGATCTTGCTGCCGACGCTGAAGTTGCCTCGCTTGGCGAGGTTGGCGTTGATCGCCACCTCGTCGGCCGTCTGGGGTCCCCGACCCCTGCGCAGCTCGACCAGGCTGCTGTCGCCTCGCCAGGCAAGACCGAGACGTGGCGGTCCCTGAGAGGAGATGACCTTCCCGTCGGGTCCGACCACGCGAGCGCCGTCCGAAGCGACGGTCCCGGTCGCCTTCTTCACTCCCGGGACGGCCGCGACCCTGTCCACGACCGGGGCCGGAATGGGCAGTTGAGAGAGGCGACCCCCGCTCTGGTTGGGATCGACGTGGGGCGCCGCGATGACGGAGACGTCGATGTTGGCGTCGACCGTCTGGAAGAGAGCGTCGAACGAGCGGCCCAGGGAATCGGCGAGGACCAGGGCACCCGAGACTGCCATCACGCCCAGCACCACGGCGAGCCCGGAAAGGAGCAGCCGGAGCTTGCGGGAGAGAAGGCTCTTGAGCGTCGCGTTGAACATCAGGCGGCGTCGAGGGGTTTCATGCGCTCCAGGACGCGTTCGGCCGTGGGGTCGGCCATCTCGTCCACGATCCTGCCGTCGGCCAGGAAGATCACCCGATCCGCGTAGGAGGCGGCGTGGGGGTCGTGGGTGACCAGGACGACCGTCTGGCGGAATTCCCGCACGGAGTTCTGCAGGAACTGGAGCACCTCGACCCCCGAACGCGAGTCGAGGTTGCCGGTCGGCTCGTCGGCGAAAACGACGTCGGGCCGCGTCACCAGGGCGCGGGCGCAGGCCACCTTCTGCTGCTGGCCGCCCGAGAGCTGGGAGGGCCGGTGCCGGAGCCGCTCGCCCAGGCCCAGCGTCCGGACGACCAGGTCCATCCACTCCCGTTCGGCCTTCCTCCCGCCGATCGCCAGGGGCAGGGTGATGTTCTCCTCCGCCGTCAGCGTGGGCATCAGGTTGAACTGCTGGAATATGAAACCCACCTGCTCGCGGCGGAGCCGGGTCAGGCCGCGGTCACCAAGCGTGTTCACCTGGACCTTTCCGATCCACACCTCGCCCCGCGTGACCATGTCCAGGCCGGCCAGGCAGTGCATGAGAGTCGACTTGCCGGAGCCTGAGGGTCCCATGATCGCGGTGAAGTGACCGGCAAGGAAATCGACGGTCACGCCGGCGAGCGCCTCCACCCGGGTGTCCTCGCTCGTCCCGTAGATCTTCCAGACGTCCAGAGCCCGGGCCGCCACGCCGTCCTGAGTCACGGCGACATTCTAGGTTCGGGTTGTGTCGGAGCCGTGGCAAACCTGCGGGCCTGAAGGTCGACCCCTTCTCGGCGGGCGTCCGCGAGAGGTCTCCCGAACGTTAATCTGGCGGTACGCTGTAGCGAGTTCTTATAGTCGGGTCCTCAAGCAAATGGATAATGCAGCGAAAGTAGTCCTGCACCGGGCGCCGGCGCTTGCCGAGCTTCTCGACTCGCTCGGCGGCAGCAAGGACGCGCTCTCGACGGTTGCCGAGCTCCTCGACGAGCTGCCCGTCGGCGTGGCGCTGATCGGGGCCGAGGATCCTTCGCTCCCGCTGCTCTATCTCAACTCGCAGGCCCGGAGGATCGTCTGGTCGGGGGCGGAGGATTCTGAAGATCTCGTCGGGCGGCCGCTGGGTGAAGTGGTCGCCGAGGCCGACGGAGTGGCCCAGGCCGTCCGCGAGGCTCACGAGCAGTCCGGTCGGTGCCGGCTCCGCTATCACCCGCAGGCCGGGCCGACGTGCGACTTCGAAGCCGTCAGCCTGCGAAGAGGGCGCAAGACCGCTGCCCGCGTGCTGGCCACCTGGCGCGAGATCCAACAGCCGTCGAGCGCCGGCCAGGCACCTGGTCAGCCGGCCCGCCGGCCGGAGGAGGACGGGAGCGACCGGGTGGATGCCAACCGGCCGCGGGCGCCCCTGGACGCCGTGATGGAGGTGGGCGGGTCCCTCGAGCCCGCCAGCGTCATGGAACGGATGTTGCGCCGGGCCGCCGACGAGGCCGGCGCCGACCTGGTCGTCCTCCTGCGCCGCGAGGACGACGACCTGGTTCCCGAGGCGGGGTTCGACCGCCGCCCCGCGGGTGACGAACCCGGCGAACGGATCAGCCTGGCGGCGGACTCGGCCAGCCGGCGCGCGCTCGAGCTTGGAGAGCCGGTGATGCAGAGCCCTGAACCCCTCGCCACCGATCCGCACGCCGGTCCGCGCCTGCGCGATCTGCGGCACAGCGCGCGGGTTCCGCTGCCCGTCGGCGGCGAGCTGTCGGGCCTCCTGCTGATCGGGCGCCGCCACGGCGCCCCCTTCACCCGCAACGATGCGGCCCTGCTCGAGCTGCTGGCCCGCCAGGCCGCGATCGCGATAGGCAACGCACGCCTCTACGACCGCGCCAAGAAGACCGCCCGCCGCCTGCAGGCCGGCGTGGACGTCGCCCTGGAGGTGGCGGCCCGTCTCGAACCTGAGGCGGTGGTCGAGCGCATCCTGCACCGGGCGCTGGATGCGGTGGACGCCGAGCGCGCCATGCTGGGCCGGATGGGCGCCGCAGTGCAGTGCACCATCCTGGGTTGCGTCGACCGGATGGACGAGCCGGCGCCGGTCGGCCTGACGGTTTCGCTGGATGGCCAGGAGCCGGCACTGCAGGCGATCAGCAGCCGCCGGCCGGCCCAGGGCCGCATCGCCTACGAGGAGATCGGCATCCGCCCGCTCCGATGGTCACTCGTCATCCCCCTGGTGGTGGGAGGCGAGCTGATCGCCCTTCTCGCCGTCGGCCGCGACAACCGCCCGTTCGACGATGAAGAGGCGGCGGTGCTCCAGCAGATCGGCGCCATCGCCGCGCTTGCCTACCGGAACGCGACGCTCTTCCAGTCGCTGCGGGACGCCACCCGGGTTCGCAGCCAGTTCCTAAACATGGCCGCGCACGAGCTGCGGACGCCGCTCTCGGTGATCGCCGGCTACGTGTCGATGCTGGAGGACGGGACGCTGGGTGCGGTCCCAGCGGCCTGGCAGACGCCGCTCGTGGTGCTGGTGGACAAGACCCGGGAGCTGGCCCACCTGATAGACGACATCCTGCTGGCCGGCCGCCTCGAGAGTGGGGTCGCCCGGACCAGCGGGCACTCCATGGATATCTCGGAATCCCTCGAGGAGGCCGTCCGGCGGGCCGGCCCGCGGGCCGCCCTTCTGGCCGCCGACGTGAAGCTGCGAACCCGCGACTCGGCCGTCCGGGTCTGGGCCGATCCCGACCACGTCGGCCGCATCCTCGACAACCTGGTCAACAACGCCTTCAGCTACAGCCCCGCGCCCCCCCGCGTGAGCCTGACGCTGGCGACGGACGCCGGCTCTGCGGTCGTCCGGGTCGAGGACGGCGGGCGCGGCATCGCCCCCGATCACCGAGACCGCATCTTCCAGCAGTTCTATAGGGTCGAGGAGCAGGCAGTAGGCTATCCTCCCGGAACCGGACTCGGCCTCTTCATCAGCCGGGCGCTGGCGGAGCGGTACGGGGGCAGCCTGGATCTGGAATGGAGCGAGCCTGGCGTCGGCAGCCGGTTCGCCCTTCGCCTTCCACTGGCCTCGGAGGCCTGAGCAGACTCCTTCCACACAACCCCGGAAAAGAAGCTGGGACCGGACCCGAAGGGCCGGCCCCAGC
>JALYYF010000329.1 GCA_030946725.1 Candidatus Dormiibacterota bacterium | reverse complement strand
GAACCCGCTCCTGGTGAGCGTGCGCTCCGGGGCCAAGTTCTCGATGCCCGGGATGATGGACACGGTCCTCAACCTCGGCCTCAACGCCCAGACGCTGGAGGGACTCCAGGCGCTGACCGGCGACGAGCGATTCGCGCTGGACGCGTACCGGCGCTTCGTCCAGATGTTCGGCAAGATCGTGAAGGGCATCGACGGCGACCACTTCGAGGAGGCGCTGACCGAGGCCAAGGAGAAGGCCGGCGTCCGCTCCGACCCCGAACTGAGCTCTGCCCAGCTGCGGGAGCTGGTCGAGGCGTTCAAGGAAATCTTCCGCAGGGAGACGGGCGAGGAGTTCCCCGATGACCCCAAGCAGCAGCTGCGCGCCGCTGTCGAGGCGGTCTTCGCGTCCTGGAACACGCCGCGTGCGGTGGCCTACCGCCGGGTCGAGAAGATCCCGGACGACCTGGGAACGGCCGTCAACGTCCAGATGATGGCCTTCGGCAACATGGGCGAGGGCTCGGGGACCGGCGTGGCCTTCACCCGCAACCCGATCACGGGCGAGAAGGAGCTCTACGGCGACTTCCTGTCCAACGCCCAGGGCGAGGACGTGGTGGCCGGCATCCGGGACACCGAGCCGATCTCGGCGCTGCGGCAGCACATGCCAGAGGTGTACGCGCAGTTCGAGGACTACGCCCACAAGCTGGAGCAGCACTACCGCGACGTCCAGGACCTCGAGTTCACCATCGAGCGGGGCAAGCTCTACATGCTCCAGACCCGCAACGCCAAGCGGACCGGCGAGGCGGCTGTGAACATCGCGGTCGAGATGGTCAAAGAGGGCCTGATCAGCGAGAAGGATGCGGTCGCCCGCGTGGAGCCCCGCCAGCTGGAGCAGCTGCTCCATCCCCGCGTCGACCCCAACGCCAAGGCCAGCCCGATCGGCAAGGGTGTGCCGGCATCGCCGGGCGCGGCCACCGGGCAGGCGGTCTTCGATGCGGACACCGCAGAGGCTTGGGGCAAGGAAGGCCGGGCAGTGATCCTGGTCCGGGTCGACACCAACCCCAACGACGTGCACGGCATGATCGCGGCCAAGGGCATCCTGACCTCGACCGGTGGCACCGCGAGCCACGCGGCCCTGGTGGCCCGTGGCATGGGACGGCCCTGCATCGTCGGGGCCAACGCCATCGACGTGGACCTGCGCAAGCGGGAGTTCACGGCCGGCGAGACCACGGTCCGGCAGGGCGAGGAGATCACGATCGACGGCACCACCGGCAACGTCTACGAGGGCAAGGTGCCGACCATCGAGCCGCGTCCCTCGGAGAACTTCCAGACCCTGCTCGGGTGGGCCGACCAGGTGCGTCAGCTGCAGGTCTGGGCCAACGCCGACTATCCCAGGGACGCCCTCAAGGCCCGCGAGAACGGCGCCCAGGGCATCGGCCTCTGCCGGACCGAGCACATGTTCATGGAGGAGGACCGGCTGCCGATCGTCCAGGCCATGATCCTGGCAGAGAACACCGAGGACCGCGAGCGCGAGCTGGCCCGGCTGCTGCCGATCCAGCGCGGGGACTTCGAGGGCATCCTGGAGGCGATGCAGGGGCTGCCGGTGGTGATCCGGCTGATCGACCCGCCGCTGCACGAGTTCCTGCCCAACTACGAGGACCTGGTCGCGCAGACGACGGAGCTGCGGGTGACCGGGAAGGATCCCGACCGCCTGCAGCAGCTGGAGAAGCTGATGGCCCGGGTGGAGCAGCTCCGCGAGGCCAACCCCATGCTGGGGCTGCGCGGCGTGCGGCTCTCAATCCTCTATCCCGAGATCACGCGGATGCAGGTACGGGCCATCATCGAGGCCGCCTGCACGCTCAGGCAGAAGGGCGTCGACGCGCGGCCGGAGATCATGATCCCGCTGGTCGGCACGCTGGCCGAGCTCTCGGTCGTCAAGGCCGAGCTGGAGCCGCTGGCCAGGGCCGTTCAGGATGAGCGCGGCGTGGAGGTGCCCTACAAGTTCGGCACCATGATCGAGCTGCCGCGGGCCGCACTGGTGGCGGGCGAGATCGCCAAGGAGGCGGAGTTCTTCTCATTCGGCACCAACGACCTCACGCAGACCACCTTCGGCTACTCCCGTGACGATGCGGAAGGAAAGTTCATCGTCCGCTACCTGGAGCTGAAGATCCTGAAGGCCAATCCCTTCGAGACCATCGACCCCGACGGCGTCGGCAGGCTGATGGGCTGGGCCGTCCAGGAAGGCCGGGCCACCCGTCCGGACCTCGAGGTGGGCATCTGCGGCGAGCACGGAGGCGACCCCGAGTCGATCCGGCTCTGCCACAACCTCGGCCTCGACTACGTCAGCTGCAGCCCCTACCGCGTGCCTGTAGCCCGCCTGGCCGCTGCCCAGGCGGTCGTCACCGAGGGCTCGACCACGAAGTAGCGCACTCCCCCCAAATCTCAATCTCCCTCCCCCTTGCGGGGAGGGGTAGGGGAGGGGGTAATTTCCGTGGTCTCAGCGAACAGCTCCGGCCACGGTCTGTGTGTTTCGTGGTCGGAAGAAGGACCCCCTCCCTAGCCCTCCCCGCAAGGGGGAGGGAGAGTGGGGTGGGGATCCTTTAACGGGATACCCTCTTTGCGGTGTCGCTGCAGCCGCTTGAGGATGTCCGCGACCAGGTTCGAGCCCGGCTGAACCTGATCGACGTCATCCAGCAGCACGTGCGCCTCCGCAAGGCGGGCAGGGAGTGGGTGGGACTCTGCCCCTTCCACGACGAGAAGACGCCCAGCTTCAGCGTCAACGAGCAGCTGCAGTCCTGGTACTGCTTCGGCTGCCAGCGGGGCGGCGACGTCTTCAAGTTCATCGAGCTGCGCGAGAAGGCCACCTTCCCCGAAGCGCTGCGGATCCTGGCCGAGATGGCGGGTGTCGAGATGCCCGAGCGCTCGGGCCCCGACCAAGCCCGCACGCGCCTGAAGCGCCGGATCCTGGAGCTCAACGCCCTGGCGGTCCAGTACTACGAGTACGTCCTGCACACCACGCCGGCCGGCGAGGCGGGGCGCGCGCTCCTCGAAAAGCGAGGCGTGGACGAGCACACGGCTCGCCGCTTCGGCCTCGGCTACTCGCCCGGAGGCGCCAACTTCGCCTCCTACCTGGCCCGCCGCCAGCGCTCGCTGACGGACGCCGAGGCGGCCGGCCTGGTCAGGCGGGGCCAGGATTTCTTCCAGCACCGCCTGGTGGTGCCGATCCGTGACGAGCGCGGACAGACCCTTGCCTTCACCGGCCGCACCGTGCTGAGCGACGAGGTCCGCAAGTACGTGAACACGCCGGAAACGCCCGCCTACTTCAAGGGCCGGGTGCTCTTCGCGCTCGATCTGGCCCGTCCCGAGATCGAAAAGCTCGGCCACGCCGTATTGATGGAAGGACAGTTCGACGTGATCGTGGCCCATCAATTCGGGGTCGGAAACGCGGTCGCCAGCTCCGGCACCGCGCTGACCGATGACCAGCTCAAGCTGCTCAAGCGCTTCACCGACCAGGTCGTTTTGAGCTTCGACAACGACGCCGCCGGCCGCGCCGCCGCCTCGCGGGCCATCGAGGCCGCCCAGGCGCAGAGCCTGCGCACGCGCGTCCTGCGGCTGCCGGGCGACGCCAAGGACCCCGACGAGTTCCTTCGCGCCGGTGGCTCCTGGGAATCTGCGCTGCGCGCCGCGCCGACCGGCTGGGAATACCTGCTCCGGGAAGCCATCGGCGGACGCAGCGCGACAACCCCGTCCGACCTCGAGCTCGCGCTGCGGGACGGCAACGCCGTGCTGGCCAGGATCGAGGACCCGGCAATGCGCGATCAGTACCGGCAGGAGGCCGCCCTCTGGCTCGGGATCGACGAGCGGCTCTGGGTCTATCAACCCCCCAGGGGAGGCGCCACGCGGCCACAATCCGCCGCCAACCCGGTGCCAAGCAGGGAAAATCGTTTAGATGGTCAAGCAGTTGGGAAAAAGCTGTCCAGGACCCTGGGCTACCTGCTCCAGGTTTTGGCCGTCCGGCCGGAGGCTCTGGAACGCATTCGAGCAACGCTGAATCTGGCCGATCTGGAGGGAGACGACCGGGTCGCGTACCTGCATATGGTGGAGACATTGCAGAGGGGAGGGCTCGAAGCCCTCGGTCGAGAACTGACAGGATTTCCGCCGGAGCTGGAGGGACTGGTGAGGAAGGCGTGGGCCGCGCCGCCGCCAACCGTGAGCGACGAAGTGGTGGACGACGTGGTCCGTAGAATTGCGCGTTCCGCCAGGGCGCGACGTAAACGAGGGATAATTGCGGGTCTTGCCGAGGCTGAGCGTCTTGGTGACAGCGAAAGGGTGGCTGCTCTCGAAGCTGAGTGGAGACAGCTGAACGGCTGGACTTGAGGACTGGGTTGGAGACAAGGTTTGGCTAAGACCAAGGACAAGGTGGAACCGCGGCTCGAGGACCTGCTGATACAGCAGGCCGAGGTCCTGATCGTCAAGGGCAAGGAACAGGGTTTCCTGACCCCGGACGACGTACTCGACGGGTTCTCAGACCTGGAGACGACGGAGCCGGAGCAGATGTTCCGGATCTTCGCGTCCTTCAAGGAGATGGGGATCGAAGTCACCGAAGCGGGCGGCGACTTCGAGGACAAAGAGGACGCCGACGACGACATGCAGATGGAAATCGAGATGATGGACTCGGTCTCCCTCGACGACCCGGTCCGCATGTACCTGAAGGAGATCGGCCGCGTCAGCCTGCTCACCGCCGCCGACGAGGTGGACCTGGCCAAGGCCATCGAAGCCGGCTCCGACGAGGCCAAGCAGCGTCTCACCGAGGCCAACCTCCGCCTCGTGGTCTCGATCGCCAAGAAGTACATCGGGCGCGGCATGTCGTTCCTGGACCTGATCCAGGAAGGCAACATGGGCCTGATCCGGGCGGTCGAGAAGTTCGACTACCACAAGGGCTACAAGTTCTCCACCTACGCCACCTGGTGGATCCGGCAGGCGATCACGCGGGCGA
>JALYYF010000326.1 GCA_030946725.1 Candidatus Dormiibacterota bacterium | reverse complement strand
GCGTCCAGCGGGATCGGGCCGGTGATCGGGCGCCGGCTCCATCGTGAGGGCGTGAAGCTCGTTTTGACCGCCCGGCGGCGGGCCGAGCTGGATGCCCTGGCCCGGGAGCTGGTCGGGTCCCGGGTCGTGACCGCGGACCTCTCCCGGCGCGGCGAGGCGGAGTGGCTCGCGGGCGCGGCCGGCGAGGTCGACATCCTGATCGCCAACGCCGGCGTCAGTGCCTCCGGGCCGTTGCTGGACGTCGCGGTGGAGGGCATCGACACCGCAGTCGAGGTCAACCTGCGGGCACCCATCGTGCTCACCCGCCTGCTCCTGCCGGGCATGCTGGAGAGGGGCAGCGGCCACGTGGTGCTGATGGCCTCGATGGCCGGCCAGATGCCCGGGCCGAACTCTTCCGTCTACAGCGCCACCAAGTTCGGTCTGCGCGGTTTCGGATACAGCCTTCGGGAGGAGCTGCGCGGCAGCGGCGTCGGCGTCTCGATCATCAGTCCCAGCTATGTGCGAGAGCGCGTGATCCTGGCTGGCACGAACGCTGGTGCCCGGGGGCTGACTGTGACGCCCGACCAGGTGGCGGAGGCGTGCCTGAATGCCATACGCGAGGACCGCGCGGAAGTGACAGTCGCCCCGATCTACGCACGGCTGGGGGCCGTGGTGGGCCAGGCGGCGCCGGCGCTCGCGGCAAGGGTCCGAAGCCGCATGGCGGAGATCCCGCGCGACTGACTGCCGACGCCGGTTCAGCGTCACCACCAGCGGGTAGAATTCCTCCAACATGCGCCGCCAGGAGCTCGCCGTAGACGTAGCCCGGCCGGCGCGCGCGCGCTAGCTCCGCCGCGAGCGCCGGCTTTCTCGACAACCGGAGGATCACGCACGCCCTCATGAGTCAGAGCAACCCCATGCCGCCCGCGTATGAGCCACAGGCCGTGGAGGCCGGCTGGTACGAGCGCTGGCTGGCGGCCGAGCTGTTCCGCGCCGACGCCGCCAGCCCCCGGCCCAAGTTCTCCGTGGCGCTGCCGCCGCCCAACGTCACGGGTGAGCTGCACATGGGCCACGCGCTCAACGGGACGCTGCAGGACGTCTGGGCGCGCCACCGCCGGATGACCGGGTACGAGGTGCTCTGGCTGCCGGGCAGCGACCATGCCGCGATCGCCACCCAGAACGTGATCGAGCGCCAGCTTGCCGCAGAGGGCAGCAGCAAAGAGGCGCTGGGCCGCGAGCGCTTCAACCAGCGTGTGGACGAGTGGTACGCGAGCGTGGGAGCCACCATCGTCGAGCAGTACAAGGAGCTGGGCGCTTCACTGGACTTCTCCCGCCTGCGCTTCACGATGGACCCGGAGTACGTCCGCGCGGTCCGCACCGCCTTCGTCCACTACTGGGAGAAGGGCTGGCTCTATCGCGGGCCTCGACTCGTCAACTGGTGCCCCCGCTGCATGTCGGCGATCTCAGACCTGGAGGTCGACTGGCAGACGCACCACGACACGCTGTACTACATCCGCTACCTGGTGGAAGAGGGCGGCGAGGTCGTGATCGCCACGGTGCGGCCGGAGACGATGCTCGCCGACACGGGCATCGCGGTGCATCCGGAGGACGAGCGCTACCGGGAGCTGGTCGGCCGGCACGCCGTGCTCCCGCTGGTGGAGCGCCTGCTGCCGATAGTGACCGACGAGTCCGTCCGCCCGGACTTCGGGACTGGCGCCCTCAAGATCACGCCCGGCCACGATCCGATGGACTGGGAGATCGGCCAGCGGCACGGGCTCCCCGTGGTGAACGGCATGAACCCGGACGGGACCATGAACGTGCCCGATCTCCCGGCCTACGACGGCGTGCCCGCCCTCGAGGCCAGAGAGCTGGTCGTCCGCGACCTGAAGGCGGGCGGCTACCTGGTGAAGACCGAGCCCTACGTCCACGAGGTCGGCCACTGCGACCGTTGCGGCACCGTGATCGAGCCGCTGGTCTCCGAGCAGTGGTTCCTGAAGATGGACGAGCTGGCCGGCCGCGCCATCGAGGCCAGCGAGCGCGGGGAGGTCCGCTGGCACCCGGAGCGCTACGAGCGCACCTACCTGGATTGGCTGCGCAACATCAGGGACTGGTGCGTCAGCCGCCAGATCTGGCTCGGCCACCGGATCCCTGTCTACTACTGCGGCAACGGCCACACCTTCGCCTCCGTGGAGGAGCCGGAGAGCTGCCGCGAGTGCGGCAGCCGCGAGCTCAGGCAGGACCCCGACGTGCTCGACACCTGGTTCTCGTCAGCGCTCTGGCCGTTCGCCACCCTTGGCTGGCCGGAGGAGACCGAGGACCTTCGGGCCTTCTACCCGACCGCGATGAACTCGACCGCGCGCGAGATCATCAACCTCTGGGTCAGCCGCATGATCATGAGCGGCCTCGAGTTCAAGGGCGCCGTGCCGTTCCAGGACGTGGCCATCCACTGCGTGGTCCAGTCCGCCGACGGACGCCGGATGAGCAAGTCCAAGGGCAACGTGGTCGATCCCCGCCAGACCATGCGCAAGTACGGCGCCGACGCGCTCCGCGGCTGGGCGGCCGCGGTCGCCATGTCCACACAGGACGTGCGCTTCGACGAGACCCGAATCGAGGGCTTCCGGCGCTTCGCCAACAAGCTCTGGAACGCCACCCGGCTGGTCCTGAACGGGCTGGGCGAGGACCCGGTCGCGGTGCCCGCGCCGGACGGCGAGCTTGAGCTCGCGGACCGCTGGATCCTCTCCCGGCTCCAGTCCGCGATCGAGAGCGCCGGTCGCGGCATCGAGGAGTACGAGCCGCAGACCTCGATCAACACGCTCTACGACTTTGCGTGGCACGACTTCTGCGACTGGTACCTGGAGGCGGCCAAGCCCCGGCTGCGCGACGGCGACGCCGCGGCTCGGGCGACGTCTCTCCACGTCCTGGACACGGTGCTGCGCCTGCTCCACCCCTTCCTGCCCTTCATCACCGAGGAGCTCTGGCACAGACTGCCAGGCGATCGGGACTTCCTGGTCCGCGTGCGCTGGCCGGAGGTCGACGAGCGCTTCCAGGACGCCGAGGCGGAAGGGCTGGTGAGGGAGCTCCAGGCCGAGGTCGAGGAGCTGCGCTACGAGCGCACCGCCCACAAGGCGCGCCGCGGCTTCTATTCGCCGCTTCCTGAACTCGAGGAGAGGCGGGCAAGGTTGATCGCGGTCTGGACCGGCGTGGAGCTGGTCGACGACCTGCCCGCGGGAACCCGGACCCGCCTCGGCAAGGTTTCCTGGCAGGCCGAGCCGGTGTCGGCCGGCGGCAGCAACGGCCAGCTGCGTCGCCTCCGGCAGGAGCTGGCCCGGTCGGAGGCGAAACTGGCCGACGCGGACTTCGTGGCCAAAGCACCTCCGGCCGTGGTGGAGAAGGAACGGGCGAAGGCGGCCGAATACCGGGCCGCGATCGTGCGGCTGACCGGCTGAGCTCTTTTCGCCGCCCTGCCGGCCCCCGGGCGGATGGTCTCGTCCGCGTCCTAAGCTAGCCGCGGTATGCCCGCCGCCAGCGTGCTCGCGCCCTCCGCCCTGCTGGCCGCCGCCGCGGCGGTGGGCTGGGCCCTCGAGCGCCTTGGCGTGCCTGCCTCGCGCTGGCTGGCGGCCGGCGCCGCCTGGCTGGCCCTGGTGGCGCTGCTCGCGACATGGTGGGCGACGGGCCGCGCCACCCTGGAGCTGAACCTTCCCGGCACGGTGGGAGGCGCGCCGCCGGCGCTTCGCCTGGACGCCATCGGCGTCGCCTTCGGGCTGGTGGTGCTCCTGCCGACGGCGCTGCTCTTCACCTTCCAGCGCCGCGGCCCGGCGGAGGCTTCCGTGGCGGCACTGGCCGCATCGGCCTCGCTGCTGGTCAGCGCGGCAGGCAGCCTGCTGCTGACCGCGGTCGCCCTGGGCACCTGCGCCAGCCTGGTGCTGGTGGCGCTTCGCCAGGAGGAGGATCGGCCCGCCACCGCCTACCTGGTGTCGCTCAGCGTCGCCGGTCTGCTGCTGCTCTGGGCGGGCGTCGTGCTCGAGCTCACGGGCGGGACCTCCGTCTACAGCGCGGCCCCGGTCACCGCGCTGCGGGTGCCGGTCTTCCTCCTGCTGGCGGGCGCCGGACTGCTCTGCTCGGGCCTGCTGCCCTGGCCCAGCTGGCTCCCGGCGATGTGGGATAGGGAGCGGCTGGAGGCCGGCCCGCTGGCCATCGCTCTGCTCGGCCCGATCGGATTCCTCCTGCTGTCGCGCGCCTATCTGCTGGGCGCGGGGCACTGGCCGAGCCCGGTACTCAACCTGGCGCTGGGGGCGGTGGGTGTCGCGGCGGCCGCGGCGGCGGCCCTTCGTGCCCAGGCGGCCGCCAGCCGGCTTGCCTTCCTGGGCGAGGCGGTGCCTCTGGGCGGCGGCCTGGCCCTCCTCGCGCTGAGCCTCGGCACCCCGTTCGGCGTCAGCGCGGCTCTGCTGACGCTGGCCGGATCGGCGCTGATCGTGGGACTGGCGCCGCTGCTGCCGGCGGGCCGCTGGCCACCTGCGGTCCTGGGCGCAGCGGTGATTCTCGGTGTGCCGCCGGCACTGATCTTCGGGGGCCGCCTGCTGGCCATCCAGGCGGCCGTTGAGGCCGGCGACGCCTTCGGCTTCCTTGGGCTGCTGGGCGCCGCCTCCTGGCTCCTGGCCCTGGCGGCTGCCGCCCGGCTGCCCGCCCTCTCCAGCGGTGGCGACGAGGAGCGCGCGGGGGACCGGTTCGGCGTCTACGCCGTGCTGGTGCTGGCGCTGGCCGGCGGCCTGGCCGCCGGCGTGCTGGAAAGCCTGCTCGGGCTTCCGTTGGCTGCCGAGGTCGTCGGAGCACCGGGCGCCGCCGTCAGCGGCGGCTACTTTGCCGTGGTGAGCGCGTCCGGAGGCTGGGCCGCCTTCACGCTGGGCGTGCCGCTGACGCTGCTGGCCGCCGCGGTGGCCGTGCTCTCGCGACCGGCGTGGATCCGCTGGGCGGCCCGGCCGGTGGCCGTCATGCCCCCGCCGGCACCGTTGGTCGGCGCTCCAGCATGGCCGTTCCGCCGGCGGCGGTCGGTGCGGGCTCCCCGCACTGTCCAGATACCCGCGAACTACCGCGACCTCCTCCGCCCGTCGACGCTGGAAGCCGCGGCGGCGGCGAGCCCGCCCTGGGTCTGGGGCGCCATCACGCTGGCCCTGATCGTGATCGTCACGCGATGACCGCGCTGGTCATCCTGGTGGCGGGACTGGCCTGGCTGGGCGCGAGCCTGACGGCGCTCTCCGAGGCCCGGCGCGGGCTCGCGCTCGGCCTGCTGCTCACGGGCGCCGGCCTGGCAGGAGCGGTGCTGGTCACGCGTCCGCTGGCCGCCTTCCTCCTGGCGGTCTCGGCCGTCGTCGCCGCTCTGCTCCGGTTGCGCGACGGGACGGGCGGGTGGGGGGTGCTGCCCCCCGGATCGACGCCCGGCATCGTCCTCAGCGTGGCCGTCCTGGTCGCGTCGCTCGTGCTGGCCGGGACGGTGTTGGGGGGCAGCGCGTCGGCCGCCGCGGTCGCGCCGCTCGCGGTGTCGGCCGTCTCGGCTGTCCGCCTCCTGAGCAGCGGGAGCCGGCAGGCGGCCCTGGCGACCGGCTCGGTCCTGTCCCTGGCGCTGGGCGGGCTGGGCGGCACCGGCGACGCCGTGGCGGGCGGCCTGGTCGCGGTGGCGCTTGCCGCCATTCCCGCGGTCGGGCCCGAGGAGGTGCCTGGCTGAGCAGCCAGCTGACGCCTGTGGACAGGCAGGCCGCACCGTCCGGCTGGCTGCTCGGGCTGGGCCTGCTGGGCGCCGCCGCCACGGTGCTGGCCCTGTCGACCTCGATCGGCTC
>JALYYF010000278.1 GCA_030946725.1 Candidatus Dormiibacterota bacterium | reverse complement strand
GACGCCCTTCGACATGGTGATGCTGAACGACCTGGACCGCTTCCGCCTGGTCATGGACGTGATCGACCGGGTGCCCAGGCTGGGATCCCGGGCCGCGCACCTCCGGCAGCGAATGGTCGACGACCGCTTGCGCGCGCGCCAGTACACGCGCGAGCACGGCGACGACATGCCCCAGGTGAAGGACTGGGTCTGGCCGTACTGAGCCGACCCGTGCGCGTTCTGGTCGTGAATCCGGGTTCCAGCAGCCTCAAGCTGAGGTTGCTGGACCCCGACGACCACGTCGCCGCGGAGGACGACCTGCCCGCCTCCAGCGGCGAGGTGGAGCGGCCGGCCCTGGAAGGCTTCCTGCAGCGGGCCGGGGTTCCAGACGCCGTCGGCGTCCGCGTCGTCCACGGCGGTCCCGAGTTCCGCGCCAGCGTCCGCGTCGACGCCGCCGTCCTGGAGAGGCTGGGCGCCACCGCCGAGCTGGCACCCCTTCACAACCCTCCTGCGCTGCTGGCACTCGAAGTCCTGCAGCAGACGCGTCCCACGCTGCCGCTGGTGGCCTGCTTCGACACCGCCTTCCACGCCAGCCTGCCGGAGGCGGCGGTGGTGTACGCGGTGCCCTGGCGCTGGACGGAGGAGTTGGGAGTGCGGCGCTACGGCTTCCACGGACTCAGCCACGCCTGGGCCAGCCGCCGCGCGGCGCAGCTCCTGGGACGGCCGTCCGAGAGCCTCCGCGTGGTCACCTGCCACCTCGGCGCCGGCGCCTCGCTCTGCGCGGTGAACCGTGGCGTCTCCGTGGATACGACCATGGGCTTCACCCCCATGGAGGGCCTGGTCATGGCCACGCGCTCCGGCTCCATCGATCCGGGCGCGCTGCTGTGGGTGCAGCGCCGCCGGGGTCTCAGCGCGGCGGACGCGGAACGGGAGCTCGACCGGCAGGCCGGACTGCTGGGAATCTCGGGACACTCGGCCGACATGCGGGAGGTGCTGAAGTCAGCCGAGGAGGGCTCAGCGCGGTCCCAGCTGGCGCTGGACGTCTACCTTCACCGCCTGCGTGCCTCCATAGCCGGCATGGCCGCAGCCCTCGGGGGCCTGGACGCGCTCGTCTTCACGGGCGGCGTGGGCGAACACTCGAGCCAGGTGCGAGCCCTCGCCTGCGTCGGCCTGGAATTCCTCGGCGTGAGACTGGCCGAGGACCGGAACCGCTCGCCCCAACCGGATACCCTCCTTTCGCCCCCCGGCTGCGAGGTGGCCACACTGGTCATCGCAGCCCGCGAAGACCTGGAGATCGCCCGCGAGGTCCGGAGAGTCCTCAGCGCCCCCGCAACCGAACAAGCGCGATAGACGCCCGGCTGCTTCCCGAAGAGACCCCCTCCCTACCCTCCCCGCAAGGGGGAGGGAAAAGGAAAAAGGAAAATAGGTGCCGGCGTCGCTGGAAAGGCCGGATTCACTCCGGCCGTTTGAGTTGTCACTTCGCAGCGACTCCCAAACGCCACTTTGGGGAAGGGGGCTGGGGGGAAACCTGTTTCCCCCGCACTTATTGAACCCGAAAGTCGATGGTGCGGTCGCGCTTGTCGTCCAGCATCAGGTCCACCCTGTATTTGCCCCTCGGCCAGTTGGCCGTGTTGCTCAAGGTGAGGTCGACGTGGTCCTCGCCGTTCTTCAGTGTGCCGCTGGCGCTGTCGAGCTTCTCGTTCTGGCTGCCACCGGCGTCGACCGCGTACCAGGTTGCTCCCACCTTGGTGTCCTCGGGCGCGTTGCCGACGATCACCACCAGGTGGATGACGCGGTCGCTGGGGCTGAAGGTGGTGGTCGGACTGACCGCCTTGCCCTGGTTGTAGCCGCGAGCCAGCTGCGCGCTGTTGATGTGAGCGGTGGTGATCGAGTACGAACACGTGCAGAGAAGCAGCCAGCAGGCGGCCGCCGCTCCGACGAGCAGCAGAGCCGGCGCTGCGGGCGTCCTGCGGAGTTCCATGGATGCCTGCATCTCGGTGCCGTCCCTACTGCGCGGCCGGCAGGTCGATGCTGATGCCGCTGTTGACGGAGTCCACCACGGCGGTGGCCTTCAGAGAGAACCCTCCACTGTCGCTCGACTTCAGGTCCTCGACCTGCTTGACGAGCTGGTAGTCGCTTCGACTCACCCAGACGTCGAGCGTTCCGCTCGTGTTGGGCACGCTGGTGGCGGTAGTCGAGCCGGGGGTGAAGGGCATCGGCCCGGACAGGTGCCAGGCCGGCTTGCCCTCTACGTTCTCCTGACCGACCACCTTGAATCCCTTGAAGGCATCGCCCTTCAGTGCGGGCATGAAGCCGCTGCCCAGCGATCCACTGCCGCTGCCGGCCGGGGTCTTGATCCAGTTCGCGCCCGACTTGACGTAGGTGGCCTGGGTCGGGGTGTCGACGATCACTTCGGTCTGTCGATTGGTCAGTGAGCTGGTGGTCTTGGCATAGAAGCGCTCGGGGCTGGCCGTCCACTCGACCTTGGCCTGCGTGGTGAAGGACCGGCCTCCCTGGATCGTGTCGCTCTGTGTGGTCAGTGTGAGGTCGCGGAGCCGGTTCTGGGCCTGGATGGCCTTGCCCACCACCTGGTCCTCACTGCTGCCGGCGCTGGTTGGAGCGGGGGTCGTGGAGGACGTCCCGGAGCTGCTGTTGGAGGAGCTCCCACTGCCGCTGCTGCCGCCGCCGCAGGCCAGGGACACCGCCAGGATCGAGAATCCCAGCGCCGCCACGGATAGGGACCTCCAGGGATTGTCGAACATCTATCTCACCTTCTGTGAAGATTCACGATCCGTCGCCGCCATTCCCCACGCGTGCGAGCTGGCGGCGTGCCGGCCGTATGACAACGGCGGTGGAGCATGTCATCGATGCGCTCACCATTCAGCGACAGAAGCGTTAAGCGCCCTAAGGAACCGTGCACGGATCGCACGCCACTGAAGGCGGCGTCCGCGCGCTCGCCATGGACTGAGAGGCGGGCTGCTCAGCCCGGCTGAAGGTAGCCCAGGTTTCCCAGCGCCAGGATGCCTGCCAGAAACAGGCCCAGGTACACGGTGCTGATCAGGATGCCCGCCATCCCGCAGATCCAGCCCGCGAGCGCGAGCCCCGAGCCCCCGCGGAAAGCCGGGGCGGCGGCGATCCGGCGCCGGGAGTAGAGGCCGACCACCACGGCGGGGATCCCGCAGATGGGCCCGGCAGGACGCAAAGAAGTCCGCCGACGAGGGCGAGGATCCCGAGGACCAGGGCGAGGATGGCCATGCCGTCGGAGGGTGGCGAGCTGCTGCCGTAGGGCGCCGGGTTGGCCGGCGGTGGGCCTGCCGGCGGTGGTGGTGGCGGCCCCAACGGTGACGGCGAGGGGCGGCGTCGCGGCGCTTCCGGGTCCGACCCGGGGGACGGCTGGCTGTCCATCCAGGCGCATCATCATGGGTCGCGCTCTGGGCGCAACCGGGTCATCTCGCGCGAGTCGAGGTCCGTGACGTCGCCAAACGAAGGGGACCGAGAGCGCCCCGTGCGCCCTCGGCCCCTAGGTGGGGGGTAGACGTATGCAAAAAGCAGCTGTCGCCTCTTTCAGGCGAGGCCAATCAATTCCCCCGGCCTGCCAGCCGGCGTCCGCTGCGGACCGTCCGGTCCTTCCTCTCTCTCGACGGGGGCCGTGTGGCCTGGTGCCGCTGCGGCGCCGGCCCACCCTGGTAACCCTCTGTTCGATATCCCATGGTTCCTCTGGTTCACCTCCGGCCAGCCAGTCGCTGGTCGGTTGCAGTGAAGACACGGCTGACCGCCGGCAATTACGGTCAGACCGCCGGCTCCTGGGCCAGACCTAGTTGCCGAGCAGCGCCACAGCGGTGAGGACGTGCGTCGGAGTCATCGCGAAGCGACCCCGAAAGCCACTCCAGCCCTTCTCCAGCGCACGGTGCGCGTGCACCAGCAGCCGGGCTTCGAAGGTGCCCCGGGCGGGATCGATGCTCAGCTCCACGTCGAGGTAGCCGAGCCACTCGCCCGTCAGCGGTTGCCAGGCCTTGTAGACGCTCTCCTTGGCGCTGAAGATGAGCGCCTGCCAGTGCCCGTCCGGCTGGGCGCTCGCGGTGGTCCAGGCCAGCTCCCTCCCGGTGCAGACCAGCTCGGCCACGCCCAGTGGGAGCGGAGCGTTGAGCTCGGCGTCGATCCCCAGCGCGCGCACGGTGCCGCGCCGGGCGACGGCCGCCGCGCAGTAGCCAGGGCAGTGGGTGATGCTGCCGACAGCCCCCTCCGGCCAGACGGGCGCGCGATCCGGCCCGGACAGCAGGGGCCCCACAGGCAGGCCGAGGCGCCCCAGGGCGAGCCGCGCACAGGCACGACCGGCGGCGTACTCTCGCTGTCGGCGGCTGACGGCTCGGGCGACCTGCCTGGCCTCCTCGGGCAGCGGCTCCGACTCCCATTCTTGCCGGCCGGCCTCCACCACCGCGACCCCGGCCGGGAGCAGCCGATCCATCATGCCGCAGACATTCTCGGCTGGCTTCTAGCCAGGCGGTTCACCGGTCAGCCCACGGCCACGTAGGAGAGGGCGGTGCTCTCGGGGTCGGAGAGGGACGAGCGGACCGCTCGCGTGCCAGCGTGGGTTGGCCGGCCACCAGGCGGCCGAGACCCTCCACGTCGCCGTCGTCGATCAGGCGGCGGCGCTCCACCTCCGCCTTCAGCCGGGCCCAGTTCGGAAAGCCGTACTCACGCGCGAGCGCGAGCTGGGTGCCGCCCAGGGTCGGGCGGGCGCCGTGCCGCGCCAGCAGGGCGAGCGCCTCCCGGTCCTCGGCGGATGAGCTGCCTCGGCTGTCAGCGGGCGGAGCCGGGCAGGCGCATCCAGCGCGCGGCGGCCAGGCTGTAGAGCCCGAGCCCGATGAAGCAGAGAGCGATCAGACCCAGCAGCACGCGCCCGGCCGGCTGCTGGGCCAGCGCCCCGAAGGC
>JALYYF010000225.1 GCA_030946725.1 Candidatus Dormiibacterota bacterium | reverse complement strand
GAGGTGAGCGCGAAGGCCAGCCGGCGCCCGTTCTTGGTCCGGACGCCGTCGGCGCCCAGGGTCCAGCCGTCCGCCTCCAGCACCCGCTTGGCCTGCTCCAGGTCGAAGCGCGTCGCACCGACGTCCGAGGCATAGGCCCAGTCGAGCAGTGGCGAGACCGGGGACCCGGCCAGCGGCGAGCGGTTGTGCAGCGGACCGCCCTCCAGGCCCGGGCGGTCGAGGGCGAGGTCCAGCGCCTGCAGGACGGCCGGGTCGCCGCTCCAGGGCGGCTGCCCGCCCACGCCGGCGTCGACGGAGCCCTGGTTGAAGGAGACCTGCTCGTACTGGAGGGCGGAGGCCAGCGTGACCCGCACGCCGCTGAGGCGGCCCACGGTGGGAAGCTCGCGCTCGGACAGGTCGCTGGCGGCCTGGACGTCACCCGCCTTGGTGGCGGCCAGCAGCGCCTGCCGCGTGGGGTAGCCGCGGAAGACGATCCGGTCGGCGTATGCGCGATGGCCCAGGAAGCTCATTCCCTGGCGGCCGTCGGCATAGCGGTCGTTGCGCGCCAGCGTCAGCCGGTCGTCGCCGGCCTGGAGCAGGGTGAAGGGACCGGAGACCACGTCGGGCTTGAGCCAGTAGCCGTCGCGCGCCAGCTGGGAGGCCGGCACCTGTGCCAGCCGGTGCCGGGGCAGGATGACGGGGAAGAGGTTCCGATAGGCGGGATAGATCGTCCGGAAGTGGACGACCAAGGCGGTCTCTCCGCGAGTCTCCACGCCTGAGACGCGGTCGTAGCCGTCCTGGCCGAACCCCGCGGCCGCCGCCGGGCCGGCGATGGTCTGGTAGGTGAAGGCGACGTCGTCGGAGGTCAGCGGCCGGCCGTCCGACCAGCGCAGTCCCGGCCGCAGCTGGTAGGCGACGTCCATGCCGGCTCCGACCTGCCTGACGCCGCCGTTCTCCAGCGTGGGGACGTCGCCGGCCAGGTCCCCGTACCAATGCAGCCGGGGATCGGTGGCCAGGAGGCCGTCGAAGAGCGCGTCCTGGATCGGTGTGGCGGCCGCCTGCGACGAGAAGTAGGGCGAGAACGCGGTCGGAAACTGCCAGGTGCCGACCGTGATAGTGCCGCCGCGGCGCCCGGCCGCGTCCGGCCGGTAGGCCGCGGGAGAGGCCACGAGAGGCAGTGCCGCGCCGCCCCCGGCGCTCGGCGAAGGGCCGCCAGGCGAGCAGGCGACCAACCCGGCCAGGAGGGCGGCGGCGACCGTCAGCTGGCGGGCTGCCACCGCCCGAGCTTACCCCGACCCGCCCCTGAGCGCCCCGGCCGCCGCGCCCGGGACTTATCGGGCTAAGCTGCACGCAGATCGTCAGCGTGATCACGCGAATCCTGTTTGCCGTCGATCGCTCGGCCTACTGCCGGCTGGCGGCCGGGGAGGTCGCCGAGATGGCCGGCCAGCTCGGCGCCGAGGTGCTCCTGCTCCACGTGGTCGAGGTCCCGCGTGGTGTTGACGCGTCCTCGTACCAGGTTCCGGAGGAAGGCAACCGGCTGATCGAATCCATGCAGGAGCTGTTTCAGCGACCGGGGCTGACCGTCATCCCCGTCGGGGTTCAGGCCGCCCGCGTGGGGCACGTCGCAGAGGAGATCGTAGAGGAGGCCACCTTCTACGGCGTCCAGCTCATCGTGATGGGCTCGAAAGGGGAGTCAGACCTCCGAGGGCTTCTGCTCGGGAGCACGACCCATCGGGTTCTGCAGCTGGCGCCCTGTCCCGTCGTGGTGGTGCCACCCAGGCGAGACGGGGGCGGCAGGGGAAAGAAGCCGACCGGCTCTAGGTGAGGTGGCGGTCGGCCGCCATCCGCATGGCGGCCTGGACCAGGTCCAGGTTGCCGCCGGCCGGACTCCCGTCGGGCAGGACCAGCGTGTCCTCGAGCCCGACGCGTACGTCCCAGGCACCCTCCAGCGCGTACTCGATGACTCTCCAGGTCGCGATGCCGTAACCGTGAAAGACGCGCGGCCTCACGTCGGCTCGGTCGAGCGCGGAGCTGATCCGGTCGGCAGTCGTCTCCGCGTCCAGCGGCTCGAGCTCCTGCGGTTCTACCAGCACCCGTACGACGTGCCGCGCGAAGCCGCTCGCCAGCAGCGCCTCGGCGTCGGCCACCGTCCAGACCCCGGCCTCGATCCCGACCCCGAGTCGCTGCAACAGCTCGCAGAGCTCTGCCGCCCCCTCCTCGGCGAAGTTCACCGACACGTAGTTGGGCCACTCGGTCCAGCTCCTGATGTCCGCCTCGCGCCGCGACGGGTCAGGCTCGATCCAGGCCGCCGTGCTCAGACCGACGGGAACTCCAGGGCAGGCGTCGCGGATCGCGAGAAGCGCCTCGTCGCAGGCGCTCGCCTCCAGCGTCTCCGCGCCGTCGGTCCTGCGTGGGTGCACGTGGAGCTCCCTCACGCCGGCGTCGACCACCTGCTTCGCGTCGTTCGCCAGCTGGGCGGGCGTCAGGGGGAGCGAGGGATGATCCCCGGGCCGGCGGGAGCCGTTCAGACAGGCCTGGACCAGCACAGCTCGAGACTACTGGGAATCATCTCGCGGCGTGCTATCCGGAGGAGCGGGCCTCGCTGATCTCGAGCAGGTGGCCGTCCGGATCTCGGAAGAAGCAGCGGACCTCCCAGTCGTACTCCACCGGTGGGG
>JALYYF010000222.1 GCA_030946725.1 Candidatus Dormiibacterota bacterium | reverse complement strand
CCGCGCCTGGCCGGGTCGCGCAGCGGGCTGAGGCGGTCGTCGTAGAGACGGGCGGGTCGCAGGTTGACGTAGAGGTCCAGCTCGAAGCGAAGCCGCAGCAGCACCTGCGCCGGATAGCCGACGTCCGCCACGCGGGGATCACCGATGGCGCCGAACAGGATGGCGTCGGCCCTGGAGACCTCGGCGAACGTCTCCTCGGACATGGCCGGCTCGCCGCGCAGGACGGGCGCGGCCCCCACCTCGAAGTCCTCGAACTCGTAGTCGAGTCCCGCCGCACGGAGCACCCGGACGGCTTCCGGCACCACCTCCTGCCCGGCGAGGTCGCCGGGAACCACGGCGATGCGTGAGCTCATCGCTCGGAGGTTAGCCCATCCGAGGGCTCTGCCAGGGAGTGCTCAGGAGCGAAGCCGGACGGTCCGGCCGGACCAGTCGGCGACCTCGCTCCAGGGGACGCTCGCGGAACGGGAGGTCCGGGCCTGCATGCCGAGCCTGCGGAGCAGGCCGTGGCGGCCGACCAGGAGAGCGGTGATCCGTGGCCCTCTCACACCACGGGTCGGCCCGCCGGCCTCCACCTCGTACACCCTCCCGCGCCGGTGGCCGTCCGCGTCCACCACGGCGGCACCGAGCAGGTTGGCGAGACGAGCCCGGCCGGCCAGCGCGGCACGCCGGCGGCCCACCTCCGCCGCCGGCAGCTTGAGCCGAACCACCGCGGATACCTCCGCGATCTCGTCCCATTCGACCCGGGCGACCTCCCCGCGGAACAGCGCCGCCGCGGGTGCCCTGAGGAAGCCTGGCAGGCGGTCCGGCCAGGACGCCGGTCCACTGAGGACCGCCGCCGTCCGCAGCGACCCGTCCTCGCGGGCCAGCTCGATGTCGTCGACCTTGCCGCAGAGAACGCCGTCGGCGGAAACCAGCTGGCGATCGAGGACCTGCAGGGCCAGCTCCAGGTTCATCCCTGCCCCGCGTTGGTCAGGATCAGTAGCGGTACGGCCAGGATGGCTGCCACCACGATCACGACCAGGTAGACGCCGCCCAGGGTGTTGGCCAGTCGTCCGTTGGCGTGGCGGCCCATGTAGGAGCGGTCGTTGGCCACCAGCAGTACAGGCGCGTACGTGAGCGGCATGGCGACGGCGGCGAAGATGACCGCATACTCGGTGACCGCCACGGGGTCCACGCCCGTGGCCAGGACCAGCATCGCCAGGCCGAAGAAGACGATCCAGACCAGGTTGAAGCGGGGCGCCTTCCGGGGGCCCAGGTACTTTCCCCAGGGCCAGCCGACGAACTGGCTGAGGCTGTAGGCGCCGGACAGCGCCGTCTCGAGCGCCGCGCCACCCACCGCGAAGAGCATGCCCATCAGGCCGATCAGGAGGCCGATCTGCCCCAGGGTTCCGAGCGTCAGCGCCGTCGAGCCCAGGTGCTGGGGCTGGATCCCGAGCGGACTGAGGACCTCGGCCGAGACGACCAGGATGGCGATGGAGAGCAGCGCCCCCACACCGAACCCGAAGAAGGCGGTCACCCGGTTGAGCCAGAGGTCCTTGGGCGTCCAGCCGTCCTCGACACCGCCCGAGGAATAGAAATAGACCTCGTATGGGCTGACGGTTGTAGCGAGGACGCCGACCGCGAAGTAGAGATAGAGCCCTGGCTGGGCGAGGTCGAAGCTGGGCAGCGCCCCCCGCGCCAGCTGGTGCCAGTCCGGGTGCAGCTTGAGCGCCGCCACCACGAACGCGACCAGGCCCAGACCGGCGTAGCCGAAGAGCCGCTCGAGCCAGTCGAAAGGCAGCGTAAGGATCAGCACCACCATGGCCAGGCCGGCAACCGGCAGCAGCAGGCCGTAGGGAAGGCCTGAAAAGAGGCGGAGCACGATCACCACGCCGCCCAGCTCGGCCGTCAGCGTCATCAGGCAGACCAGCTCGCCCGCTCCCAGGGCGACCAGTCCGACGGACAGCCCCATGCGCTCGCGGATCAGGTCGAAGACCGCTCGCTGGGAGACCGCCGCGACCCGGCCGCACATCTCCGAGAACACCATCGCCCCACCGAGACCGACCAGGATCGCCCAGACGAGCCCGTAGCCGAAGCGGGAGCCGGCCTGGCCGTTGAATACCAGCTCACCGATGTCGACGAACCCGCCGATGGCCGCCAGGATGCCCAGCGCAACCTGCAGGACGACCTTCACGCTGCGTCCAGCGCTGCCTGCGCCTGTTTGAGCTGAGCGTTCAGCCCGGCCGCCAGGCGAGGATCTCCGGGCGAGCCCTGCAGCCGGTCCATGGCCCCCGCCAGCAGCCGGGCGGCATCCCTGAGCTTCGCGGCCTTCGCCCTCGCCGGCGCGGCCACCTGCGAGTCGGCCAGGCTGCTCTGGACCTTGGCGGCGTCGTCGCTCAACTCCTCCGCCCTGGCCTTGACGAAGGGGGCGGTGAACTCGTTCCGGGCGGCGCCGTCCACCAGGAGGGAGGCTTCCGCCACGGTCGACTTCAGCTGCACGCGCTGCTGGTCCACCCCGGAGGCGTCCAGCTGTCCACATGCAGT
>JALYYF010000217.1 GCA_030946725.1 Candidatus Dormiibacterota bacterium | reverse complement strand
GAGGCCGGGAGACCGGCGTCGAGCAGCCGCCGGGCGATGTTCCTGGGCACCGGCCTGGAGAGGCCGAGGTCGCTCTGGAGGTTGTGGCTGACCTCGTGCAGCACGGCTCCGAGCGTCCAGGGGTTGACCATCCGGTGGTATGGGAGCTGGATGAGCGGGAAGGGGTTGATCTGCCGCCCCAGCCTGCGCAGCGGGATCCCGCGCCGGTATGTGGCCGGCGAGAATCCCGTCCGCATGTACGTGAACGGTGGGGGCGCGGGCACCTTCTTGGGGGTGCCCGCAGCCGTGTACACCGTCCGGTAGCAGTCGAGAGCGATCCGGTCCGTGCTGAGCAGCCAGGTGCCGAAGCGTGACTGCCGCTGCCCGAAGAGCTCGAAGTAAAAGTCCCAGATCTTCTCGATGGCGCGCACCCAGTCGTGGCCGCGCTGCTTGCGGCGGACCACGTCCTGGAGGCTCTCCGTGGATCGCTCCCGGACCGCGACGCGCTCTGCCTCGACGGCCTGCCTGGCGAGCTTGAGCAGGTCCCTGCGCAGTGTCTCGATGAGCTGGTTGACGGCCTGCAGATGGCCGTCGCTGGGTGCGGCGGCACCTGTGCCGAACTCACCCGCTGGGAAGGGCCGCAACGCGGCCGCGTGCCGCTGCAGACTGATCGACTGCGACCGCAGCCATGAGCGCATGACCGGATGGACCCTCTCCGGAGAGACGGGTGCCACGGTCCGCCGGCGAGCCGTCGGCGTAGAGCCCTGCCCGGGTTCCTCCAGGACCGCCGGAGCCACGCTTACTGCCGTCAACGGTTCACCTGTCCGCAGCAGATGCAGTACTGCCGCCCGGCCGCCGATGCCGGCCCGCTGACCGGTGCGGACGAGGCCGGCCTCATCGTCCTGGGGGGCCTCTGGCGCGCGGGCTGTCCCGGCACCGCCCCTCGAGTCCGGGCCCTCGGTGCGGCACCCGAGGACATGCGGTGATAGCGGCGATCACCGCGCTGGGCGTTGCGCCACGCATGGGCGCACTGCGCCGGGTTGCCGATCACCTGCCGAGCCTGCTGCTGAAAGGTGCGGGTCGCCGTCTGCGGAGTGATGCGGCGGCCGCTCTGCGCCTGCCGCCTGAGGCTGGTGTTCGTCCGCCTGATGATGGTCGGAACCGTCCTCACGAGCTTTCGCGTTCGCGGGTTTCTGCGCAGCGCGCGGGTCAGCCGGCTCGCGCTCCTGATCAGATGGGGGGCTGCTCGGCTGGCCAGCGGGAGAAGCGCCCGGCCGGCCTGCAGGGCGAGCGGAATGGCTCCGATGAAGGCCTCGGCCTCCGCCTCGCTCTCGGTCTCCGCGGCCATGTGGCCGAGGTGCTCCATGAGGGCGTCCGGGTAGGCGCGGAGCTGAGGGTTGGCTTCCTCCTCCCACTCGTCCTCGAACTCGCCCTCGCTTTCCGATTCCGCTTCCTGCATCGCCTCCGACTGGACGACCTGCTGAGCCAGGTTGGCGATGGTTCGGAAGAAGTCCTCGCCCTCGGTCTCCGACTCCAGCTCCCACTCGTCCTCGAGCTCGCTCTCCAGCTCGTACTCGTTCATCGTGGTGCTCATCTCATCGTTCCTTCCTGATCGTTGGCTGTCAGACGCGAACGCGGGAGGGAACCCGGCGCACGCGCCGAGTGGTGCGAGACGCGGCTCGGGTGGCACGGAGGTTGCGTCGGATCGCGGCCGACGAGCGCCGTGGATTGCCCAGGACGCGCGCAGTCTGCCGCGCCATGATCCGGGCGGCCAGTTTCCTGCTGGGCCGGCGACCGGAGGTGGAGACCCGCGAGAGCACGCGGCCGGTGTTGCGCACCACGGTGGGTATCGCCATGATGGCCGGCCTTGTCTCACGCCTCTCCATCAGGATCCGGCTGAGCTCGGCGCTGCCACGCACCAGCGCTGGCAGGAGGTCGCGGAGCGCAGCCCGGTCGCGCGGTGACAGGACGCTGACGGTGGCCGCGCCGATCAGGGCTTCCGCCTCCGCCTCGGTGGAGGCATTGGCGGCGACCGCGGCCATCAGCTCTGCCATGGCCTCCGATTCGCTCACCTGGTGGCTCTCCTCTTCCGCCTCGGCCTCGGCCTCCGCTTCGCCTAGCAGACCTCCGAGGACGCTTCCGATACTGCCGAGGATGCCGCCCTCGAACTCGCCCTCCTCCTCGTACTCGCCCTCCGACTCCAGGTTGCGCGCCAGGAAGCTGCCCAGAGCGCCCCCGGCCGGTCCGAGCACAGCAGCGCCCACCTTGGGGGCCGCCCACCTGGCCACTTTGCCGAGCATCGGCAGCATCTTCCGCAGCGACGGCATGAACCTTTTGAAGCGCCCGAAGAACTGCTCGTCCTCCTCTTCGAGCTCTCCTTCCTCCTCGCCCATCAGACCGCCCAGGACATTGCCGATGGTGCCCAGGATGCCGCCCTCGAATTCCCCTTCCGCTTCGTACTCTGCTTCGCCTTCGAGCTCGTACTCACCCTCGCCCTCCAGCTCGTACTCACTCTCGTACTCACTCTCGAGCTCGCCTTCGAGCTCGGTTTCGTACTGAGTCGCCATCGCGATTCCTCCTTGTATCGTCTGTTACGGAGGCAATCACGCTACTGCCAGACCAGTCGGTGCACAATCGCGTCTTGCTGCTCCCTCAAACGTGGTCACCAGGCTGCGTTCGCGCAGACGCGTGTCCCTCTTTCGCGTTAGCACGTATCGGCAGCACAGCTCGCATTTCTTCGCGGGTGTCCATTGCGCTTGACGCGGAAGCTGCCCCGTGTTAAACAAGCACTCTGCCGATCACCAGGCGCGTGGTGAGGGAATTCTGGGATGGGGAATCAAGTCCGGCCGCCGCCGGCACATACAGAGCAGCCTTGGGCGCCGTCTCACGAGGCGGTTCGAAGGCTGATCAAGACCGTGGAAAGAGAGCTGGAGCACACCAGCGGTGGCGACGACTCCGAAGTCATGCTCGACGCTCAGGTGGACGGGGTTCGCTGCTTGCTCGTCCGTACTGTCCGCCGTCCTCCCCTCGAGCGCGGCCTGGTCCTGAGCCCGCGTGAGCAGGAGATCGCCAGAATGGTGGCGAAGGGATACCCCAACAAGACGATCGCGTCCGTGCTGGACATCAGCTCATGGACAGTCGGCACCCATCTGCGCCGCATCTTCGCCAAGCT
>JALYYF010000187.1 GCA_030946725.1 Candidatus Dormiibacterota bacterium | reverse complement strand
GGTGGCGGCCGAAAAAGCGCGGTCCCGGCAGGGGCCGGTGCGCGATGGAGGGCGCCCCCGGGGCGCCGGCTTCAGGGCCGTACAGCGTGAAACGGGCCTCGGGTCGGGCCTCCGCCAGGGCCAGGAGGATCTCTCTGGTGTACGTGCCGACGCCGGCCAGCGGCTGGCCCAGCCCCGAGCCGTCGACCGCGATGTGGGGCGCCTCGCGGCCCTCCCTGGCGCCCCTAGTCAGGACGCTCGGTCATGGGGTCGAGAGGGAGGGTCGGCGCGAACAGTCCGGCTCCCCACGCTCGATCGCGGCACCGAGGTCCGCCAGCTTGGAGGCAAGATCCTGGTACCCGCGGTCGATGTGCCACGCGTCCTTGAGCCGGCTCTGGCCCTTCGCGCAGAGCGCCGCGATCACCAGCGCCGCGCCCGAGCGGATGTCTGGCACCACGACGTCGGCTCCGTGCAGGACGCTGGGTCCTGAGACCACGGCGTCACGCCCCCTCACCGAGATCTGGGCCCCCATCCGCACCAGCTCCGGCACCTGCCGGAAGCGGTTCTCGAACAGCGGTTCCCAGATCACCGTATCGCCCCTGGCCTGGGTCATCAGCGCCATGTACTGCGCCTGCAGGTCGGTGGCAAAACCCGGGTGCACCCAGGTCACCATGTCGACGGCTTCCAGCCGCGTGTCGGGGTCCCGTCGAACGCGGGTGGCGTCCGCCCCGGTGTCCACCTGGGCCCCGGCCTGCTCGAGCTTGAGGAGGACCTGGGTGAGGTCGCCCTGAGGGCTTTCCTCCATGACCACGTCCCCTCCGGTGGCGGCCACGGCGATGGCGAAGGTGCCGGCCTCGAGGTAGTCCGGCACCACCCGGTGCTCCGTCCCGGAGAGCCGGTCGACGCCCTCGACCACTATCACGTCCGTGCCCGCGCCGTAGATCCTGGCGCCCATCGACTGGAGGAAACGGCAGAGGTCCTGGACGTGGGGCTCACGAGCGGCGTTGAAGATCTCCGTTCTGCCGCGCGCCAGCACGCCGGCCATCACGAGGTTCTCGGTGCCGGTCACGGTGGGCAGGTCGAGGACTATCCGGGCCCCCTGCAGCCGGCCTGGCGCCCGCGCCACGAACTCGGCCGGCCCCTCGGTCACCTGGGCACCCATCGATCTCAGCCCGCGGATGTGCTGCTCGACCCGCCGAGCGCCGATCTCGTCGCCTCCCGGCCGGGGCAGCCGCGCCTCGCCCTCACGCGCCAGCAGCGCCCCCAGCAGGACGATGGAGGCCCGCATCCGGCGCGCCAGCTCGGCAGGAACGGTGCTCGAGATCCGCTCGGCGCGCAGCCGGAGGGAGCCGCCCGGCCCCTGCTCGGCCGTGCCGCCCAGAGCCCTCAGTATCTCCGCCATCAGCGCCGTGTCGGCGATCTGGGGAACGTTACGGAGCACCACCGGCTCGTCGGTCAGGATCGAGGCGGCCATGATCGCCAGTGAGGCGTTCTTGGAGCCGCTGATGCCGACGCGCCCGTGCAGGGACCGGCCACCGTCGACGTGAAGAACATGGTCGGACCTCAGCTCGGGCACCCGTGAATCCTAGTGTCTCCGCGCCGGCAGCAGTACAGAGGAGGCGGCCTGGAGAGCTACCGACGACCTCTCAACGCTCGGGCCAGCCGCAGTCGCGCTTCGGCGATCGCGAGGACGTTCTCCATCTCCCGCTCCTCCGCCGGCGTCAGTGCCTGGGCCGCCAGCCGCTCCTGGGCCCGGCGCCGAGCCTCCTCGGCGGCCTCCTCGCTGATCTCCTCGGCCCTCTCGGCGACGTCGGCCAGGATGGTGACCCGGTCGGGCAGCACCTCCAGGAAGCCCCCGCCGACGAAGAGCTCGGTCTCCTCTGAGCCGTTGCGTATCGACACGGGACCAGGCCGGAGGGTCGTCAGCAGGGGCGCGTGCCGGGGCAGGATGCCGAGCTCGCCCTCGACCCCCTCACAGACCAGGAACGGCCTTCCCTGGCCGTCCACCTCGCCTTCGAAGAGGGACCGCTCAACGCTGACGACCCGGACCTGGACGCCCATCAGAGAACCGTCCGCCCACGCACTACTGGTCTTCCTCCTTCATGTGCTCGGCCGCCTCGCGGGCCTCGTCGATGGTGCCGACCATGTAGAAGGCCTGCTCGGGCAGATCGTCGCACTTGCCCTCGAGGATCTCCTTGAAGCCGCGCACCGTCTCCTGGACGCGCACGAAGCGTCCCTCCCGCCCGGTGAAGCGCTCTGCCACGAAGAAGGGCTGGGAGAGGAACCTCTGGAGCTTGCGGGCCCGGGAGACCGTCTGCTTGTCGTCCTCGGACAGCTCCTCGATGCCCAGGATGGCGATGATGTCCTGCAGCTCCTTGTAGCGCTGCATGGTGCGCTTCACGCCCTGCGCGGCGTCGTAGTGGTCCTGACCGACCACACGGGGCTCCAGGAACCGTGAGGTTGAATCCAGAGGGTCCACCGCTGGGTAGATCGCCTGCTCGGTCAGGGCGCGGCTCAGCGTGACCGTGGCGCCCAGGTGAGCGAAGGTGGTCTGGATCGCCGGGTCGGTCATGTCGTCGGCAGGGACGTAGATGGCCTGGACCGAGGTGATGGAGCCCTTGCTGGTCGAGGTGATGCGCTCCTGTAGGGCGCCCATCTCGGTGGCCAGCGTCGGCTGGTAGCCGACGGCGGAGGGCATCCGTCCGAGAAGGGCAGAGACCTCCGAGCCGGCGAGCATGTACCGAAAGATGTTGTCGATGAACATCAGAACATCCGCGCCTTCGCTGTCGCGGAAGTATTCGGCCATCGTCAGGCCGGTCAGCCCGATCCGCGCGCGGGCGCCGGGCGGCTCGTTCATCTGCCCGAAGACGAGCGTCGTCTTGTCGAGGACGCCCGAATCGCGCATCTCGAAGTACATGTCGTTGCCTTCGCGGGTGCGCTCCCCCACTCCGGCGAAGACCGAACGGCCCTGGTGCTCCTGGGCGATGTTGCGGATCAGCTCCTGGACGATGACGGTCTTTCCCGTGCCCGCCCCTCCGAAGAGGCCGATCTTCGAGCCCTTCACGAACGTGCACATCAGGTCGATGACCTTGATCCCGGTCTCCAGGATCTCGACTTCGACCTGCTGATCGGCGAC
>JALYYF010000009.1 GCA_030946725.1 Candidatus Dormiibacterota bacterium | reverse complement strand
GAAGCGTCGATGTGCTCGTCAACAATGCGGGCATCGAAAAGGAGAGCCCGTTCCTGGAGCTCGACGAGGAGACCTGGGATCGGACTCTGGCCGTGAACCTGAAGGGCGCCTTCCTGTGCGCCCAGGCCGCCGGAAGGGAAAGGACACCCCCATGAAGCGTCCTGGACAGCCGCACGAGGTGGCCACCTGCTACGTTTTCCTGGCCTCAGAGGACGCTTCCTACATCTCCGGTCAGTTCCTGCACCCCAACGGCGGACAGGTCGTGGGGAGCTGATCCGTATTCGGAATTCGCTTCCCGCAGTGAGTACGCGCTATCGTTTGCGCCAATCGGCGCTATAAAGATTCGGCGCGTCGGGGGGTAAGTTCCGTGGTATGGCTGTGGAGATTTTGGCTCAGGGATGGGCTGGTCGAACATGGGTGCGCTGCAGATGAGCGCCCAGAGAGCCGTGCTGTCGCAGAGGCAGCGGTTCCAACGACACCGGCGTCGTCGTCATTCGCGCTTCGCGCGCTCAGCGCTGATCACCGCGCTGTGGACCGCGCTCGCGCTGTCGCTGCTGATGTTCGCCATGGCGTCCTGCGCTTTCGCATTGAAAGGCTGACCTGGGACGGGGCTGCATAGCCCCGCCCGCTTCAGCCGCGCCTCGGCTCCGTGTGAGTCCCCCGGATCGGACCACCAGGACTCATTCCGCCGCAGGCAATAGCGCCACGTGATCGACTGAGAGCAGTGGCGGCGTCCTCGCCTGCCCACTCCAGCGTCTGCATGCCGCCTGGAACGGCGGCCCCGTCAGCGATTCGGTTCTGCCGCGCTGATGTCCGCGAGCGGCGACTCCGGGGCCTGCTCCACGGCCAGGTCTCCCAGTGAGACGATCCCCACCGGCCTGCCGTCCTCCACGACCGGTAGGCGCCGCAGCGCGCGCGAGCGCATGAGTTCGACCGCCTCCTCCAGCGACGCATCCGGCGACACCGTGACGAGTTCCTTGCTGGCAACCTGCGAAAGGACCGCCTCGTCCGGATTCATGCCTTCGGCGACGCCACGGACGACCATGTCGCGGTCGGTCACGATTCCGGTGACCTGGTCGTCTCTGAGCAGCACGACGTCACCTACGTCGTGATCTCGCATCGCAATTGCGGCTTCCTGCAGCGTGGTCCCCTCCTGAAGCGCCAGCGGCTTCTCGGTCATCACCTCCCGGACGGTCTGCGGCATGTCGCTCTCCTTCTCAATTCGACACCATGAGTGTCTGAATATCGGTGAAGATGGTTGCTTCGATATCAGGAATGAGTATAGGCACGCGGGGAGCACGGTCGGTGGAGCGCTCAGGCGGGACTCGAGTCCTCCGCCTCTTCCCCGGCGTCCTCGGAACCCGGGTGGCGATGCGCGTACCGGGCCCGCGCCGGGACCGAGGCCAGCTCCATCTCCGGGTATCGGAGCGCCGTCAGCCGGCCCCCGAAGACGCAACCGGTGTCGACGTTGATGGTTCGCCCCCGCCAGGCGGCTTCCGGCACCGGAGTGTGGCCGTAGACGACGGCCGCCCGCCCGCGGTAGTCGCGGGCCCAGTCCAGCCGAACCGGGTAACCGTGCTCGTCGGTCTCCCCCGTGGTCTCTCCGTACAGCGCGAAGCGGCGGATCCGCATGGAATCCCGACCCTGCATGTCGCTCTTGATCCCCGCGTGGGCGACCGCCAGCGCTCCGCGGTCGAGGATGTAGTGACTGGGCAGGGCTGCCAGGAAACGGCAGACCTCCAGCTTCAGCGCCGGGTCGCCCTCCAGCTGCCTCAGCGATGCCTCCAGGCCATGCGCCACCTTCACCGGGTGGCCGAGCAGGGCGCGCCGCAGCTTGTCGTCGTGGTTGCCGACGACGCACATCGCGCTCCTCGCAGCGACCATCGCCATCACGCGCCTCAGCACGCCGGGCGCGTCCGGCCCACGGTCGACCAGGTCGCCGACGAAGACCGCCTTCCTGCCCTCGGGGTGGACGAGCGCGTCGTGGCCGTCTCCGGTCGAGGCCGGCCGGTACCCGAGCTGGGCGAGCAGCTGATCCAGCTCTGCGCTGCAGCCGTGCACGTCGCCGATCAGGTCGAAGGGTCCCCGCTCCCAGCG
>JALYYF010000232.1 GCA_030946725.1 Candidatus Dormiibacterota bacterium | reverse complement strand
GGGAGCGGCTCTTAAGCCGAGTGAGGCGTCCCCTGGTCGTCGGTGGTCATGAGCGACAGCTGGTTGGAAACGGGCGAACCGTCACCCGGGTACACCACCACCAGCATCCCGACGTCCGCGAAGTCGTACATCCACTGCGCGTCGCCAAAGGGGACGTGGATGCAGCCGTGGCTGCGGGTCCCGGAGTTGTACTGGGAGCCGGGCCCGAGCTGCGAGTCCGATTCCCAGTAGGCGTCGTGGATCGACTCGCCGGTGCCCGTGAAGAAGGTGGCCCACTGCACGACCGTGTCCGGGTACCAGAGAGGAGAGCCCTTGGGCCAGGGCGACTGCATCTTCCAGGGGTGGTTCTTGCGGATGACCTTCATGGGGCCGAAGTCGGTGCCATAGTCGGTCACACCCCGGATCCCCGTCGTGACAGGGGTCTGCATCTGCACCTGCCCGCCCTGCAGCGCCCAGAGGTGCTGGTCCTGGAAGGACACGAGCACGATCTTGCTCGGCAGGCCGCCGACCAGTGCGTTGTGGACCTGGTCGGCGTACCGCTGCACCGCGGCGGTACCCTGGGCCGCCTGGTTGGCGTCGCCGGACCCCACCAGCGGAGCGAACTTCTCCAGCCGTGAGTAGGCGCGCTGGAGGACGTCGTAGCCGGGATACGGGCTGGACCTGTTCACGTACGCGGCCACCGAGGCGTCGTTGCGTCCGGCCGAGATGGCCTTTCCACCGGTCTGCTGTATCGACTGGACGTTGCCGCCGGTCGAGGCGACCAGCTGCTGCGCCGCCTGCTGGATCTGCAGGTTCTCCTGCTGCGTCTGGTTCAACAGGTTCGTCGCGTCCGCGGCGATGCCCTGGGACTGCTTGAAGACGCCCCTGTAGTCGCGCACGTTGTGGGCCGCGCCCAACGCCTTGTTGGCGTTGTCGATTCGCTGCTGCAGGGCCTGAATGTCGGTGTCGGCTGCCTGTGCTTGCTGAGCCTGGTTGGCGGCGGTGCCCGCGGCGGCGAGCTGCTGGGTCGAACCGTCACGTGCGATGCTCAGCTGCTGCTGTTCGATCGTTCTGAGCTGCTGCTCGAGGTCGAGAGTCTGCGAGAGCGCGCTCTTGTAGTGGGAAGGACGACTGGGAAGGAACCAGGGCACTGCGGCGCTGTTCAGCGCGTTGAGCCGGTTTGTGATGGGGGCGAGGTCCTGGTTGGTATAGCCCTGGTCGCGTGCCGCACGGAGCTGTGCCACGAGCGCTCCCCGCTCCTGGTCGTACTTCACCGCGGCCTGGTTGGCCGTGGTGTAGCTCCAGGCGCCCACGCCGACCGCGGCGACGACGAGCGCCGCCAGCACGATTGCCGCGATCAACTTGACTTTGTTGGAGTTGGGCGACAGCGAGCCGACCTGCTTAAGTGCCGGCATGGTCAGGCCCTTCAGCATGATTCCGTTCCCCGCCGGCCAGGCCCGGGCTCGGGCGCGAAAAACCCCCGTACCCTGAGCTCTTGCTTGGGCATGCTCGACCATGATATAGGGTCAACGGCGGGGTCGATCCACGGCACCCTGGCCGTGAGCCGGGCTGCTGGGACGTTTGCAAGGGGTATGGAGGTGATGCTGGTGTGCATGCTGCAACAAGAGAACGCCGGGTTCATGTCCACAGTTACGTGAGCGGCATCGCCACAGCGGCCCATTTCCTGTTAAAGGCCTGTTAAGACGCAGACCGGTGCATGGCCGCCCGAGCCGCAGCCGACGCCAAGCTCAGATCGAGTCACCCAGTGAGCGGAGCCGGCGTTCGAGGTCTCGGCCAACCGGTTGCCGCTCGCCGAAGACCCATCGGCCGCCTGCGAGGGCGTCGGCCAGGCCACGGGCCACCGCCGCATCGAGGAGTGCCGCCCGGATCAGCAGGCCGGTGTGCCGCAGGGCGCCCGGCAGGGGCCGTCGCAGCCACGCCACCCAGAGCCCGTTGCGGGCCTGCCGTCGCCGGCGTCCGGAGTTGTCCGGTCGCGGCGGAGGATGGTGGTGGGCGATGACCTCCGGGACGTAGGCGAGCTCCCAGCCCGCCGCCGACAGGTCCAGGGCGAGCAGCGTTTCCTCGCCGCCGATGCCGAAGTTGGGGTGGAAGCCGCCGACCTCGAGGTACGCCGAGCGCCTCAGGACGGCGGCGCAGGCGAGGAAGCCAAGCACCGGGGTGCCCGCCTGCCCCTCCTGCTGCGGAAGGGGGCTCCGGCTCATCAGCCCGCAGGTTGGATCCTCTCGCCGGGCCTCCCCGACCAGGACCCGACCGGCGACCAGCGCGAGGCGGGGATGGTCGTCCAGCAGCTGCTCGGCCCGGGACAGCGATCCGGGCGCCCACCACGAGTCATCGTCGCAGAGCGCCACGTACGGTTCGCCGACGGCCGCGACGCCGACCGTTCGTGCGGCGGACCCCAGATTCTGATCGAGCGGCAGAAGGAGCACCTCCGGGTGGCGCCTCGACACCGCCTGCCGGGTCTCGTCGGTGGACGCGTTGTCGACCACGACGATCCGGTGGCCCTCTTCCAGGGCGGCCAGGTGATCGAGCGATTTCAAGAGCGTGGCGCAGCGATCGCGTGTCACGATGACGATGGCGACCCGGCCGTGGTCCCCAGACCCCACCGGAAGAGAGCCTAGCAGCGGGTGTGGGAGCCGGCGTGGGACGTGAGCGATCGCGCCCGACAGACCAACAAGGAGGACCCGATGGCCCAGCCCGTCACCCGTGGCCCTATCACACAGAGCGCCGAGTGGCGTGCCCTCGAACGCCACTACCAGGAGGTGCGCGGGCTTCAGCTCCGCGAGCTCTTCTCCGGCACCCCGGAGCGCGCCGAGCAGCTCACCGTGGACGCCGGCCAGCTACACCTCGACTACTCCAAGAACCGCATCACACCCGAGACGGTGAAGCTGCTGGTGGCGCTCGCCGAGAGGGCGGGGCTCAAGGAGCGGACCGAGGCGATGTTCGCCGGCGAGAAGATCAACGTGACCGAGCAGCGAGCCGTGCTGCACGTCGCGCTTCGTGCTCCTGAGGGCGAGCAGATCCTGGTGGACGGCGTCGACGTGGTCGCCGAGGTCCATGCCGTCCGCCGTAAGATGGCGGACTTCTCCAACCGGGTTCGCTCCGGCGACTGGAAGGGGTTCACGGGCAAGCGGATCCGGAACGTCGTGAACATCGGCATCGGCGGCTCCGACCTGGGGCCGCGGATGGCCTACGAAGCCCTCAAGGACTACAGCGACCGCTCTCTCAGCTGCGCCTTCGTGTCCAACGTGGACCCCACGCAGCTCTGGGAGACGCTCTACGGGCTGGACCCGGAGGAGACCCTCTTCGTCGTCTGCTCGAAGACCTTCACGACGCTGGAGACCCTCGCCAACGCCAATGGTGCGCGTGACTGGCTGCTGGAGCGGCTCCGCGACCCGGCGGCCGTGGAGCGCCATTTCGTCGCCGTGTCCACCAACGCCGCGGAGGTCTCGAAGTTCGGCATCGACACCCAGAACATGTTCGAGATGTGGGACTGGGTGGGCGGCCGCTACTCCTTCGACTCGGCGATCGGCCTCTCGCTGATGATCGCCATCGGGCCCGAGGGCTTCCACGAGATGCTGGGCGGGTTCCGGGCTATGGATGAGCACTTCCGGTCGGCACCGCTGGAGGAGAACCTGCCCGCTCTGCTGGGTCTGATCGGCGTCTGGTACATCAACTTCTTCGGCGCCGAGACGCAGGCCATCCTTCCTTACAGCCAGCACCTGGAGCACCTGCCGGCCTACCTGCAGCAGCTGGACATGGAGAGCAACGGAAAGTCGGTCGATCTGGAGGGAAACCGCGTCGACTACGCGACTGGCCCCATCGTGTGGGGGACGGCGGGGACCAACGGCCAGCACGCCTACTACCAGCTGATCCACCAGGGGACGCGGCTGATCCCCTGCGACTTCATCGGCTTCGCCCAGCCCAACCACGAGGTCCACAACCAGCACGACCTGCTGATGGAGAACTTCTTCGCCCAGCCGGAGGCGCTCGCCTTCGGCAAGACACGCGAGCAGGTGATCGCCGAGGGCGCGGCCGAGCACCAGGTGCCGCACCGGGTCTTCGAGGGCAACCATCCCTCCAACTCGCTGCTGGCGCCGAAGCTGACGCCCTACACGCTGGGGCAGCTGGTCGCCATGTACGAGCACAAGGTGTTCACCCAGGGGACGATCTGGAACATCAACTCCTTCGACCAGTGGGGCGTCGAGCTGGGCAAGGTCCTGGCCAGCAAGATCGTCCCCGAGCTGGAGTCGAGCGAGGACCCGGACCTGAAGCACGACTCCTCGACCAACGCCCTGATCCGCCTCTACCGCCGCCTAAGACGGCCTC
>JALYYF010000518.1 GCA_030946725.1 Candidatus Dormiibacterota bacterium | reverse complement strand
GCGGCCGAGACGGCCGTCAGCGTCCAGGCACCGAGGACCACCGGACCCAGGACCGCCATCAGCGAAGGCAGCAACCAGCGGCGACGTCCAAGCATCGGTGAGAAGCAACATAGCAGACGCCCTGCTCAGCCGGCCCGCTCTCGTCGCGCTCCGACCCGTCCGCAACGCCCCCGCAACCGGAGTTGAGCGCGCACCTTCCCGGCGGTGGCGGAATAGCGGTCGCAGGACCGCCTATTTTGGTAGTCATGCACCGCAAGGCAGCCGCCTCCGCTTCGGGCTTGCTGGCCACCACGCGCCGCTGGCTCGACTGGAGGTCGGCCTATCGTGGCTGATCGGCTTTCTCCCACGCCCCGACCGACGTTCGTGGCCCGCGAGGGGATGCGGGTCGCGGTCATCTCCCTTCACACTTCCCCCACCGCCATCCTGGGCCAGAGCGCCAACGGCGGTCTCAACGTCTACGTGCGAGAGGTCTGTGGCGCCCTGAGCCGCCGCGGCGTCGCCACCGACGTCTTCACCCGCAAGATCTCCGACCGCGGTCCCGCCTTCGAATCCCTGGCGCCCCTGAGCCGCGTCGTCTACCTGCCGGCCGGCGACGACACCGTGGACAAGCAGAGCCTGGTCGACCACGTCCCGGCATTCACCGAGCGCATGGAGGAGTTCATCCAGCGCTGCGGCCTGCAGTACGACCTCATCTACTCGCACTACTGGCTGTCCGGGCTCGCCGCCTGCTGCCTGCGATCGAGCCTGCGCCTGCCCTGGGCGCACACGGCCCACACGCTGGCCGTGGTAAAGAACCGGAGGCTGGCGCCCGGCGACCAGCCCGAGCCCGATCAGAGGGTGGCCGGTGAGGGCGAGATCGCCCGCTGCGCCGACCTGCTGGTCGTCAGCACGACCGCCGAAGGCGACGAGCTGAGGCAGGCCTACAACGTGCGCCCGGAGCGGGTGGCGGTGGTCACGCCAGGGGTCGACCTGCTCGCCTTCCAGCCCCAGCCGCGCTCACTGGCGCGCCTGCTGGTCGGCCATCCCGGAGAGCGGCTCTTCGTCTTCGTCGGGCGACTGGAGCGGCTCAAGGGCGTCGACCTGATCTTGAGAGCGCTGGCTCGGATCACCGCCGAGGGCCGGCACCAGGACGTCAGGCTGCTGGTGCTGGGAGAGGACAGCGGAGCCGGCGGGGTGAGCGAGAAGGCCCGTCTGCAGGCGCTGGCCCGCGAGCTGGGGGTCGCCGGCAGGGTCGACTTCCTGGGCTCGGTGGCCCAGCCCCGGCTGGCCGCCTACTACGCGGCCGCGGAGGCCGCGCTGATGCCCTCCTACAACGAGTCCTTCGGCCTGGCGGGTCTGGAGGCGCAGGCCAGCGGGACGGCCGTGGTCGCCGGCCGCGGGGCCGGCCTGGCCTCGGTGCTCAGGGACGGCGTCACCGGCTTTCTGGTCGACCGCCAGGATCCCGGACTCTACGCCGGCTTCATGCGGCGGCTGCTGGAGGAGCCAGGCCTCAGCGAGCGGCTGGGGCGCAACGGCCGCCGGCTTGCCGAGCGCTTCTCCTGGCGGCGGACGGCGGACGACCTCCTGGGCCGCTTCCAGGGCCTGACGGCCGCTCAGGCAGGCGTCCAGGCGATGTCCCGGCAGGAGTAGCCCAGCCCGCCGGAGTCGAACTGCGTGAGCCGGGCCAGACCGGTCCCGTCGGCGTTCATGAGCCACACCGCCGGGAGGCCCTGGTACTCGGCCAGGAAGGCCACCTGGTGGCCGTCGGGAGAGACGCTGACCTGTGTCACGCTCAGGCCTGAGGAGCCCGGCATCCCCTGGGCCGCGCTGAGCGTGGCCGGCGGCGGGTCGCCGACCGCCAGCCGGAAGGCTTTGGAGATCCTGCCGCTCGTCCCGCCGGACCCGCTCGACGCCGGGACGGCCGCCATCAGGACCAGGTGCCGGGAGTCCGCCTGCCAGGCCGGCCCCGACACCTCGCCCACCGCCACGGTCAGCGTCCTGGCCGCGCCGCTCAGCTGGCGTGCCCGGATCTGGCTTCGGGCCGGGTCGGGGGCCGCCACCCGGTAGGCCAGCGACTGCCCGTCCGGTGACCAGGCCAGCTGGTCGATGGGGCCGTTCTCCGACTGCAGCCGGTAGCGTGCCCTGAGGTCGACCGAGTAGCCGTCGATCTCCGCGCCCGTCCCCCCGGTGACCGTGAAGGCGAGCCGGGCCCCCCCTGGGGCGACGCTGGCCTCGCCCACGTCGGCCGCCACTGCGACCACGCTGCCGCCCGGCGTGAGCATGTTCAGCACTCCCTGGTCGAGGTACACGTACCCCTTGCCGGGGGCGAGGAACGCGGCCCAGTCCGCGTTGAACGGCAGCGTGGTCGCACCTCCGCTGAGCGACTGGTCGGACCAGGCGCCGGCCGCGCTGCGCATGAGCACATGGGTGCCGTCCTGAGACCAGGAGAACTGGTCCACCGACGCGCTGACCACCCTGCGCGGAAAGCGGTTCTCGTCGACGATCCAGACCCCGTCGCCGGCGGCCGCCGCGGGTGGCTGGGCGACGAAGCCGACCCAGTGCTTCAACATGCGCAGGTCGCCGGTGCTGAAGGAGATCGCGCTGCCGTTCCGGAGCGTGTTGCCGTGGGCGTCCCGGGCGTCCTGCGTCACCGCCACCGTGTAGGGCTGGCCCGGCTCCAGCAGGGCCCCGGGGGCGAGGATCACGCGTCGAGAGTCCGAAGGGTCCTGGCGGAGCGAGAAGGGCACCGACGGCGAGACGCTGACGGTATGGGCGAGCGAGCTCAGGTCCATGGCACGGCTGAAGGTGAGCGAGATGTAGGCGGCGGGGTCGACGGCGCCCTCGCCCGCCGCAGGGCTGGAGCCGATCAGCGAGGGCGCACCCTCTGTCGAGAAGCCCCAGCTGTGGCGCAGGGAGTTGACCGAGCCCTGGGCGTCACGGTAGCCGGGGTCGAGCACGACCTGGTAGCTGGTGGAAGGCTGCAGCGGCCGGTGCTCGAATACGAGTTCCCGGTTACCCTGCCAGGTGACCTGCCCGACCACCCCCGGCTCCAGACGGAACCGGCTCGCCACCGAGGTCTCGTCGACCGCGCGGTCGAAGCGGACACGGATGGGCGCGTCGCCGGGCACGTCCTGGGCGCTGCGCTCGGGCGAGATCTCGACGATCTGGGGCGGGCTGGCGCAGCCGGCCTGGGTGCAGGTCAACGCGATCAGCGCCAGGAGCGCTCCGACGACCGTCCTGGGCGGGACCCTCCCCGCCGAACCCCTACCGGAGGTGTGTCTGCAGCCGCGCCCGAAGGTCGTTGGCCAGCGCCTCCAGACGAGAGGCGTCGACGAACAGGATCGAGATGGAGGGGATCTGGTCGATGGCCGCCTCGATCCCGGCCTGCGAGCGGTCGGCGGCCGCCAGCACGTCCTTCACCTTCCGCGAACGGTTGCCCAGCTGCTCCTCGGTGACCTGCTGCAGGTCGGCGACGACCTGGTCCCAGTCCACTCCGGCCACGGCCGTTGCGGCGGGCCGGGGCGCGGCCGCCTCCATCGGAGCCGAGGACGCCGACGCGGCGGCCTGCTGGCTCTGCGGCGGGTAGGCGGGGGACTGGTAGTTGGAGGCGGGGGTGGACACCGGCGTCGGGGCGGCGGGGGCCGCCTGCGGGCTCGGAGCCGCCGGCTGCGGCGCGGGCCGCCGGCTGACCACGTCGGCCACGTCCAGCGGCTGGCCGCGGACCTCGGAGGCCGCCTTGACCTCGATCATGGCCTGCGGGTCCTGGCAGAGCATGAGCACCGCGCTGGCGTCGTTGGAGACCTCGCGCGACTGGCTGGCGTAGGCACCCGAGAGCTTGCCCTCGGTCAGGATGATCACGCCCGTGCCGGCGCTGGCGGTCACCATCAAGCTGCCGCTGAGCCGCCTCTCCTCGAGGAACTTCAGCAGCGCGTTCATGTCCACCCAGGACGCGTAGAGGTCGCTGTAGATGGGCTCGGCGACGGTGAGCTCGTAGAGCCCGTCGACCAGCTCGGGGCTGAGACCGACCACGTCCAGCACGCCCTGGCCGCGGGTGACCTCGTCGTTGAAGCGCTGGAGGGCCGCCTTGCCGCGCTCGAACTCGTTCTCGCCGCCGTCGAAGACGCACTCCAGCGCCGTCCCCTCGCGGAAGTAGAGGAGGCCGTTGGCGCTGTCGGTGAGGAGCCGCACGTAGCCGGTGTGGCCCTCGCGCTCGAGCGTCGTGATCAGGCGCGGGAAGTCGACGAAAGAGGTCTTGAGCGAGTCGTACATGACCTGCCCGGCGGGGACCGGGATGGCCTCGCGTCCGTGCCGGGGCTGCGGGCGCTGCCGGAAACCGCGCCGGTTGTCCGCCGCAGGTCGAAAGGCGGGGCGGGTCTCGGTGCGCGAGCGGTCCGAGTTGCCTGCCGGCTGTGCGGCTGGCTGGCTCGGCTGCTGCTGAGGCACCTGGGCCGACGGCTGGCTGCGCTGCGAGTCGCGGGCTCCCTGGGGAGGTGCCCAGGCCGCCGGCGAGGCCTCCGCAGGCCTGGCGGGCTGCTGAGGTGGCCGCTGCTGCTCCGGCTGCTGCTGGGCCTGGCGCTCGGGCGCCGGCCGGGCCGCTCCGGAGCCGTCAGGCCGTGTGGACGCCTGCTCGCCGTCGCCTCCGGCCCGCTCCAGGAGCTCGGGGATCGAGGAGCGCACCGTCTCGTCCGCCGGCAGCTTGGCCTTGGCGTCGAAATCGAACTCGCCCGCCGACCAGTCGAGGGCGTGCAGGACGGCGTCGTCGCCCGATCCCGCCTCTCCCACCGCGTGGAACAGGTGTCCGAACAGGAAGTACAGGGTCGTCGAACGAGAACCGTTCTGCCGCAGCGTGAGCGTGCCGGTGGCGCGCTCGGCCTGTGCTACTTCTAGCAGCGATCGTAAGTTGGTGTCAGTAAGCGAGCCTCTGGCCTGCAAGAGCTTCTCCCAAAGCCTAGGAAATTGGGGCACAGCCCATCTACCCCAAGTTCAGCGGATAAGAGGCTAGTATAGACTTCGTTTGATGTCGAGCCCGGAGAGGGCCCAGATTTCGAACATCGCCGCTGACTCCGCTCCAGTCGCTCCCGACACCAAGGAACCCTCCCGGAAGCTCCCGTCGCGCCTCTTCCTGGTGCGCCACGGAGAGTCGACCTGGAATGCGGAGAGGCGCGTGCAGGGCCAGCACGATCCTCCGCTTTCCAGGCGAGGACGGCAGCAGGCACGCGAGCTGGCGGCGAGGCTGGGCGACCATCCCGTCGCAGGTTTCTACAGCAGCGACCTGCGCCGCGCCTGGGAGACCGCCGAGCCCCTGGCCGAGAACCTGGGCCGCGAGCCACGGCCGCTGCCAGGTCTTCGCGAGATAGCTCTCGGACAGTGGGAGGGCAAGACCCGCGAGGAGCTTATGCAGGAGTTCCCGGCCGAGTGGGAGACCTGGTCGCAAAGGCCTTCGTGGGACATCGTGCCCGGGGGCGAGGGCGCCGGAGCGTTCGCGCGCCGGGTGCTCGCCACCCTGGCCTCGATCCAGGCCGAGCACCCGATCGGGGACGTCATCTGCGTCACCCATGGCGGGGTCATCCAGGTCCTGCTGGGCAGCGTGGTGGCGCCTGACAGGGGCAGCGACGGCCTCTTCCCCTTCGTCATCGAGAACTGCTCCCTGACGGTGCTCCAGCGCACCGGCACCCGCACCGTCGTGACGGCCGTCAACGACGTCTGCCACCTCGCGTGAGCGGCGTGCCGCGCGCCGGGCGCCAGGCGGATGAGCGGGCCGCTCATCCGGACGGCCCGACCTGGGACGCCGGGCTCCAGGAGCTGGCTCATCCGCCGCCGCTGCTGCAGTCCTGGGGCTTCGGCGAGACGCAGGCGCGCGAGGGCTGGCAGGTGGAGCGGGTCCGGCTCCCGGGACCGGTCCAGGCGACGGTGCTCATCCTGGGTCGGGGGCGGCTCGGCCGCGGCTACGTGCCTCGGGGCCCGGTCCCGGCCAGCGCGGAAGCGCTCGAACGGCTGCTGGAGTGGGCCAGGGAGCGGGGTCTCGCGCGGCTGCGGGTCGAGCCCGAGGCCGGTCCCGAGCACTCCGGCGCTCTCCGCGGGCTGGGCTTCCGGCCGGCCCCCGCCGTGCACCCGCCCGAGACCGTGATCGTGCCGCTGGGCGGCGAAGAGGAGATGCTCGCCGCATTCAAACCCAAGCACCGGTACAACATCCGCCTGGGGCTCAAGCGCGGCGTCACCGTGGAGGAGGGCGCCGACCCGGTGGAGCTGGCCCGGCAGAGCAACGCGACCGCCCGCCGGCAGGGCATCTCGCTGCCCCAGGTGGCCATCTACCGGCACCGGCTGGAGCTGCTGGAGTGGTGCCGGACCTACGTGGCCCGCTACCAGGGACGGCCGATCGCGGCGATCATGGTGGCGCGCTTCGGCGGCCGTGCGTATTACCTCTTCGGTGGCTCCAACGGCGATGCGCGTGAGGTCATGCCGGCCTATGTCCTGCAGTGGACGGCGATGCGCGCCGCGGCCGAGGCGGGCTGCAGCGACTACGACCTCTGGGGGGTGCCGCCGCGGCCCGACCCATCGCATCCCTGGCACGGGCTCTGGCAGTTCAAGACCGGCTTCGGTGGCCGGCTGGTCGAGTTCTCCGGCGCCTGGGATGCGTCCCTGTCGCGGCTCCCGGCCGGTCTTGCGGTGGCGCTGGCGGAGGGGCCCCAGCGGGTCGTTCGGCGGCTCCGGCGCCATCTTTACAGGCGCCCCCGTTAACAAGCGCGCGGGCGAGCTGTAG
>JALYYF010000513.1 GCA_030946725.1 Candidatus Dormiibacterota bacterium | reverse complement strand
CTGCTCCAGGCCGGCACTGAGCCCCGATATGCTTTCGCCGCCGACCGCGATCGCGATCGGATCCATGCCCAGCACGCCCGCCGCGCTGACGCCGGTCGTACCACTGGACAGGCCGCCCGAGGCGCTGCCCAGGAGGCCCGAAGGGCTGGCGGGCGCGTAAGCGGGACCCAGTCCTATGTACAGAGAGGCGCCCGCGCCAGGCGACGTCTGGGACGAGCCCGAGGGTGGCGTGACTGAGCCGCCACCGACCGGCGTGTAGACCGAGGCTCCGGGGGGCGCCACCGAGGCGCCGGTGACCGGCGTAGAGACCGATGCTCCGGGCGGGGCTACCAAGGCGCCGGCGACCGGCGTGGAGACCGAGGCTCCCGGCGGGGCCACCGAGGCGCCACCGACCGGCGTGGAGACCACCGCTCCCGGCGGGGCCACCGAGGCGCCACCGACCGGCGTGGAGACCACCGCTCCCGGCGGACCCACCGAGGCGCCACCGACCGGCGTGGAGACCGCCGCTCCCGACGGGGCCACCGAGGCGCCACCGACCGGCGTGGAGACCGCCGCCCCCGGCGGACCCACCGAGGCGCCACCGACCGGCGTGGAGACCGCCGCTCCCGGCGGGGCCACCGAGGCGCCACCGACCGGCGTGGAGACCGCCGCTCCCGACGGACCCACCGAGGCGCCGGCGACGGGCGTGGAGACCGAGCCCGCGGGCGGGACCACCGAGGCCACGCCGGCCGGCGTTGAAAGCGAAGCCGAGGGCGGGGCGATCGAGGCACTACCGATCGGGGTGGAAACCGAAGCCGCCGGCGGTGTTACCGAGGCCGCCGGCGGTGTTACCGAGGCGCTACCGGCCGGCGTCGAGACCGAAGCCGAGGGAGGAGCAACCGCGGCGCCGCCCGCCGGCGTGGAAACCGAGGCCGCAGGCGGCGCAACCGAGGCACTGCCGGCGGGCGTGGACGCCGAGGCCGCAGGCGGGGCGACCGAAGCACCAGCGGCCGGCGTTGATGCGGACGCCGCCGGAGGTCCAGCTGCGACCGCCGCAACGGGAGCGGGTGCCTTGGCCGCAGGCGGCGCAGAGGAGGCGGGAGCAGGGGCCGCTGCGGCAGCCGACCGTGGCGCTACCGAGCCGTTCCCGACCGGGGCACTGGCCGGCGTGGCGGGCAGCTTCACGGAGGCGCCACCGGCTGCCGGCGCCGGGGCGGAGCTGGCTGCTCGAACGGCTGTTGAGGCGGGCGAACCGGCTCTCGGTGGAGCCGCAGCATTCGGGGCGGCCACGGCCGGCGCAGCACTCGACGTTCGAGTCGCCAGAGTCGGAGTCGACTTCCCGGCGACGCCGCCCGCCGGCGTCGTGGCCGACGGAATCGTCGGTGAGGGCACGGCAGCCTGCACCAAACCGGTTTGCAAACCGAGACCGAAAACGGCCGTCAGGGCGGCCACGAGTGCTTGCATCGCGTAGCGAAGCCGATGGCTGAAGTTCATTCCGACTCTCCCACCTGATCGGATCACCCCCCCGGGGGGATCGTCGTCACTTCTAATATCCTACAGACGCTATAACTCTTTATACCTGAGGAATACCCATTCTGTCGAGTCCCGTTGAGGGGAACTCCTCACAGCGACGGTCGGACCGGCCGGCTGAGGAGGCCTTGCATGCCTCGGCGGAAGGCGGATCGTCCCCTCGAGCAGAGCGCACAGCGGGACGTGTCGGCGAGGCGGTCCACCCTTCCGCAAAAAGAATCAGACACGGGTGGTGATCAGCTTCGTACCATCCTAGGGCTGTGCTGGAAGTGATCAAGGAACGTGGGAACGTGTTGGATCTGCTCAAAGAGCTCGCGTTCGACCTCACCTGGTCCTGGGAGCCCAGGATCCAGGCGGCTTTCGAGGCGCTCGATCCCGACCTGTGGGAGGAGTCGGGCCACAACCCCGTCGTGGTCCTGTCCCGCCTCGGCGAGGAGGGCGTGGCTCGTTCGCTCGAACGCCCCGAGACGATGGCGGCCGTGGACCTGGCGGAGAAGGCTCTGAGAGAGCATCGAGACCGGCGACCGGCGGATCTCGACGCTGGCGCGCCGCTGCTCACAGCGTACTTCTCGCTCGAGTTCGGGCTCACCGAGGCTCTGCCGATCTACTCCGGTGGCCTCGGCGTCCTGGCCGGTGATCACCTGAAAGCCGCCAGCGACCTCGGTCTCCCGCTCGTCGGAGTGGGCCTGCTGTACAGGCAGGGCTTCGGCCGCCAGCGGATCAACGAGGAGGGCTATCAGTACGAGGCCTATCCCGAGAACGTCTTCGAAAAGCTGCCACTCCAGCGCGTCATGGGG
>JALYYF010000509.1 GCA_030946725.1 Candidatus Dormiibacterota bacterium | reverse complement strand
CGACCTGCTTCGGCCACGGCGGCACTGCCGGACCTGGCGTGGTGGCGGGGGGCAGCGTCAGCTCCTTCCACTCGACACCGGGTCGGAGCCTGGTCACCCTCGGTGTGCCGCCCGCCCGGCCCAGGTGACTGCGGGGCTGCCGGTGGCGGGGGTTGGCGGCCATCAAGCGCTGCTGCACGGTGAAGACGAGCATCTGGGCGGCGCGGACCGTCCGGGGATTGGACGATTCCGCCCGGCCGATCCGGACCTGGAGGGAGCGGATGGCCTCGCGCAGCGTCGGGGGAACTCTCGACTCCTGGGCCAGCCGCAGCTCCTCCACAGCGTCGAGGAGGCGGTCGGCGTGGGCGAGCATGTCCCGGCGCGCGAGCTCGGCCTCGGCTGGCGGTGCGGGGAGGGCGCTCATGGGCAGCCAGCTTAATTGGGACGGCAGGCGCTTGTAAACCTATTCTTTACAAGTGCAGGGCCTGAGAGAGGGCCAGTCCCAACCCTCCCCCAGTCGGGCCCCAGTCGGGGGAGGGAATTGTTTTTCTACAACCCGAGCAGGCGGGAGCCGTTTTCGAGGTGGAGCTTGCGGAGGACCGGCTCGGGCATCTCCATCTGCGCCAGTTCGTCCAGGCAGCGCTGGGGCTGAATGAAGGGGTAGTCGGAGCCGAACAGGAACTGGTCCTGGAGACGGCCCTTCATCTCTCGCACCACGCTGGCCGGGATGTAGCGGGGAGCCCAGCCGGAGATGTCCACGTGCACGTTGCTCTTGTGCAGCGCGATGGCCAGCATCTCGTCGTGCCAGGGAAAGCCGAAGTGCGCGGCGATGATCTGGAAGCCAGGGAACTCGGCGGCCACGGTATCCAGTCGAATCGGGCGGCAATAGTCGAGGCGAATGCCCTGGCCGCCCGGCATCCCCGCTCCGATTCCGGAGGTCCCGGTGTGGAAGAGCCCGATCAGCCCGAGCTGCTCGCAGCGCTCGAAGATGGGCCAGCAGCGCTCGTCGTCGGGCGCGAAGCGCTGGATCGAAGGGTGGAACTTGACGCCCTTCAGGCCCAGCTCCTTGATCCGGTCCACCCCGTGCAGCGCCTTCTCGAGCTGCAGCGGGTCGACGCTGCCGAACCCGACGAACTGGCCCGGGAAATCGCTGACCGCCTGAGCCACGTACTCGTTCGAGAGCCGGGGCCGGTGGGTCGCCGTCTCCGCGTCCCAGGCCAGCAGCACGGCCAGCAAGTCCAGCCGCTCGTACTCGGCCGCCACCTCGTCCAGCTTCTTGCGGGGAACGCTGGCCCGGAAGTACCGCTCGGCGGGTTCGGTGTAGCCGCGCATCGTCTCGTCCAGCCACTCGACCGTCGGCAGGTGGACGTGGAAGTCGATGGCGCGCATCGCAGCGATGATATCCGCGTGGCCTATCCAGCCACCCTGCTGGTCCTGGCGGGCGGCCGGAGCCGGCGCATGGGGCGTCCGAAGGCGCTCCTGCCTGTGCAGGGCACCACGCTCGTCGAATGGCTCGTCCGGCGCCTGGAGCCGAGCTTCCAGGAGCTGCTGGTGGCCGCCGGCGAGGCTGCTCAGCTGCCCCCGGGACTGCGCAGCCGCTTCGTCGCCGACCGGCGGCCAGGGACTGGACCGCTGGCCGGGATCGAGGCCGGACTGGCCGTGTCGAAGCTTCCCACGATGGTCGCGATCGCCTGCGACATGCCACACATGACGCCCGCGACGGCTCAGCGCCTGGCGGCCGCAGCCATAGGCCACCACGCCGCCGTGCCGCGGTTCGGCGCCCGGCCGGAGCCGGCCTGCGCCGCCTACCGGCGCGGTGCCCTGGAGGCGATCTCGGCTGCCCTCGACCAGGGCCGTCGCAAGGCTTCCGAGGTCCTCGGCGCGATCGACGTCAACTGGCTGGACGACCTGGAGCCGGCCCTCTTCACCAACCTGAACACACCCGACGAGTACAGGGCTTTCCTGGCCTCGATCTCCAAAACGAGATAATCGAGCAGGCAACCGACCAGCACTGTGGAGACCGATTGACTTTGAAGATTGTCGTGACCGTGAAGCAGGTGCCGGACCCCAACGCGCCGCAGGGCCTCGATCCGGACAACACTCTCGCCCGTGACCGCGAGCTCGTGCTCGATCCGGGCGACGAGTACGGGATCGAGGAGGGGCTGCAGCTGAAGGAGAAGCACGGCGGCGAGGTGGTCCTCCTCTCGATGGGCCCCGAGAAGGCGCGCGACGCCATCCGCAAGGGGCTGTCGATGGGTGCGGACCGCGGCATCCTGGTCACCGATCCCGAGCTGGCCGGGGCGGACGCTCTGCTCACGGCCAGGGTCCTGGCGGCCGCGCTGAGTGGTGAGGAGCCCGACCTCGTGATCTGCGCGACCGAGTCCTACGACGGCTCCACCGGAATGGTCCCGCCCATGCTGGCCGAGCTGCTGGACGTTCCCCAGCTCACCTTCGCCAAGCAGGTCGAGGTGGACGGAGGATCGATCACGGTACGCCGGCAGACAGAGGACGGATACCAGGTCGTCCAGGGCGAAACGCCGTGCCTGGTGACGGTCACCGCCGGTATCGCGGAGCCGCGCTACGCGTCTCTCAAGGGGATCATGGCCGCCCGCTCCAAAGAGGTGAAGGTGCTGTCTCTGGCCGACCTGGGCGTCGAGCGCGGGCAGCCCGCCGAGGTCGTCGAGTCGATAGAGGACGCGGCCTCCCGCCAGGCCGGCGAGATAGTGGAGGACGACGGGACGGTGGGCGTCGAGAAGATCATGGCGGTCCTCCAGGCCGCCAAGGTGGTCTAGAGGTGGCCAGGGTCTGGGTCTTTGCGGAGCTGGCCGGCGGGCGTCCGAGGGCGATCACGCTGGAGCTGCTGACCCTGGCGCGTGACCTGGGCGAGGTGGAGGCGGTGGCCCTCGGCCCGGGCGCCAGGGAGGCGGCCGGTGCGCTGGGAGCGTACGGCGCCGCGAAGGTCCACGTGAACGACGACCCCGCCTTCGCCGAATACCTGGCCGAGCCGGCGACCGACTGCCTGGCCTCACTGGCCGGCGGCGGCGCCCCCGATGTGATCCTGTTCGGGTTCACGTCGGACTCGAGGGAGGTCGCCGGCCGCCTGGCGGCCCGTCTCGGGGTGGGCCTGATCTCGAACGCTACCGATGTGTCGGCCGCCGACGGACACCTCACCGCTCGGGTGCCCTATTTCGGTGGCGCCAGGGTCGCCACCTACCGCGCCAATTCGAGCCCGGCGATCGTGCTGGTTCGGCCCAAATCCGTGGAGCCCTCCGAAACCGGCGGCCAGCCCGAGGTGGTCGAGATCGACGCGGCCATCGGCGAGAGATCCAAGCGGGCGCGGATCGTTGAGACCCAGACCGAGGCCGGGGAGCAG
>JALYYF010000504.1 GCA_030946725.1 Candidatus Dormiibacterota bacterium | reverse complement strand
AGGGACCGCCAGCCATGCAGGCGCCGCTGGCCGGCGTCCGCGTCCTCGAGGTGGGCAACTACATGGCGGGTCCCTTCTGCGCCATGCAGCTGGCCGACCTGGGGGCGGACGTCGTGAAGGTCGAGTCACCCGCGGCCGCCGGCGACGAGGTGCGCAAGACCGAGCCCTTCCTGGGGCCCGAGCGGGAGTCCTCAACCTTCGTCCGGCTGAACCGTAACAAGCGCTCGCTGGCGCTCGACCTGAAGGCCTCGGCCGGCAAGCAGGTCTTTCGCGAGCTGGTGGAGCGCTTCGACGTCGTGGTCGAGAACCTCCGCCCCGGCACCATGGCGGACCTCGAGCTCGACTACCACCGACTGGCGCGGCTCAACCCGCGCCTCGTCTACGTCGCCGCCTCGGGCTGGGGCCAGGACGGTCCCTACTCCCAGCTCGCCGGCCTGGACATCGTGGCCCAGGGGATGAGCGGCCTGATGTCGATCACCGGTGAGCCGGACGGCGACCCGGTCAAGGTCGGCGTCCCCGTCACCGACCTGGTCTGCGCCCTCTACGGAGCGCTGGCCTGCGTCTCCGCACTGCGGGCCCGCGACCGCGACGGCCGCGGACAGCTGGTCGACGTCTCCCTCTTCGAGGCGGGTGTCTCGCTGGCGATCTGGGAGGCGGGCCGCTACTTCGCGACCGGCGAGGTGCCCCGGCCGCTCGGCTCCGCGCACCAGAGCTCGGCGCCCTACCAGGCGATCCGGGCCGCGGACGGCTGGTTCACGGTCGGCGCGACCTCGCCGCGCAACTGGGAGGCCTTCTGCCGCGTTCTGGACAGGCCGGAGTGGATCTCCGACGAGGGCTTCCGGGACAACGCCTCGCGCCACCGCCACCGTGCCGAGCTGGCCGGGCTGATCGAGGAGGTCACCCGCCGGCGGCCGGCCTCCGAGTGGGTCCAGCGGCTGCAGGCGGTGGGCGTCCCCTCCGGCGCCATCCAGGACTACGGCCAGGTCTTCGGCGACCCGCATCTTCACGCGCGCGACTTCTTCTGGGAGGCTCCCCACGCCCAGCTGGGCCAGGTCCGGCAGCTAGGCTCGCCGATGCGCTTTGGCGAGACGCCGGTTGAGCGGCGCACGGCCGGCCCTCGTTTCGGCGAGCACTCGGCCGAGGTCCTGCGGGAGCTCGGCCGCTCGCCCGAGGAGATCGCCCGGCTGGCCCACGAGGGTGTCATCGTCCAGGCGCCGTGTCCCTAGAGCTTCCCACCGGCGAGCTGCTCTTCGAGCGGCGGGGCCCCGGCGGCCAGATCGGCTGGGTGACCTTCAACCGGCCGCAGGCCCGCAACGCGCTCACCTTCGCCATGTACGAGGCGGTGGCCGAGGTGGCGGCGGAGGCCGACCGGGACCGCTCCCTGAGGGTGCTCGTCTTCAGCGGCGCCGGCGGCCGGGCCTTCGCCGCGGGTACCGACATCTCGCAGTTCCGCGCCTTCAAGCGCGAGCAGGACGCGCTCGACTACGAGGGGCGGATGGAGCGGGTCCTCGACGCGCTGGAATCGGTGCGGGTGCCGACCGTCGCCGCCATCCAGGGCGCGTGCACGGGGGGTGGCGCCGGCATCGCGGCGGCCTGCGACCTTCGCATCAGCTCACCCAGCGGGCGCTTCGGCTTCCCGATCGCGCGGACGCTGGGCAACACGCTCTCGATCGGCAACCTGGCCCGCCTTACGGCGCTGATGGGCATGGCCCGGGTCAAGGACCTCATTTTCACCGCCCGGCTGATGGAGGCGCCGGAAGCGCTGGCGATCGGGCTCTTCAACGAGGTGACGGAGGACGAGGAGTCTTTGCTCCCGCGGGCGGAAGAGCTGGCGGCGACGCTGGCCTCGCTGGCGCCGCTCACGCTGGAGACGACCAAGGAGGCCCTGCGCCGGATAAGGGGCCGGCTGCTGCCCGAGGAGGGCGGCTCGGACCTGGTGGTCCGCGCCTACATGAGCCGGGACTTCAAGGAGGGTGTCGAAGCCTTCCTCGCCAAGCGGCCGCCCGAATGGAGGGGTGAATAGAGAATGGACGAAGCGTCGATCGTCCGGTACATCGACACGACCTTCGCGGGCGTCGACGTCGACGTCGCCTCCCGGGAGTCGGGAGCGCCGGAGGTGGCCTGGGGCGATACCTTCTTCATCTACGATCCCGAGCGGAATCTGGAAGGTGCGCGGCGGTTCCCCTTCGCGACGATCGTGACGCACAACTACGGTGGCTTCGACGAGGCGTCCGATCTCGACCGTCCGGGGGTCTTCCGGCTGAACATCGGGGTCAGCAAGGAGACGTATCAGTCGCTGTTCGGACCCGGCGGCGAATACGACTTCACAGCCCTGGACCGGCTGATGCCGCATCCCGTATACGGGCGCAATCACTGGGTGTGCGTGCTCAACCCGAGCGAGTCGACCTTTTCCACAGTGCAGCCGCTGCTGGCGGAGGCCTACGGAGTCGCCGTCAACAGGCTTCGGAGGAAGCCTGCCGGGGACGGCGGCGACGCCGACTGACCGCCGCGAGGCTCAGGCCTGGGCAGGGGCCGTCACGAAGATGAAGGCCTCGTGGTAGCGGAAGGCGTCGTCTCCCAGCCCCTCCATCTCCCGCTCCACGGCAGCCGCCAGCTGCCGCTTGAGCTCAGGCCCGAGCGTGCTCAGCAGCGCGTGCGGCCAGGGCCCCGCACCCTGCAGGAGCTCGATCCAGGCCAGGCCTGAGGGCATGCGGACGCCGGTCACCAGCTGGGTGATGCGGGCCGCCTCGAAGCCGGCGTCCTCGAGCAGCTCGCGGACCACATCCGGTTCCCCGAGCATGCCGTGGTCGGCCCGCTGGTAGCGGGGGACGATCAGCGGATGGGCCTCGACCAGCTCTTCGTCGAGCAGGCGGTAGAAGGTGCGCTGGGCCTCGGTGACCATCGAGCGCTGGCGCAGGGAGAGGCCGATGCGGCCGCCCGGGCGGAGCACCCTCCTCGCCTCTTCGAGCACCCTGAACGGCTCGCTGAGGTAGGGCAGCGAGTCGCCGAAGGTGACCAGGTCGAAGGCGGCGGACGGAAAGGGCAGCCGGTCTTCGATGTGCACGAGCTGGTAGCTGGCGTTGGCGGGAGCCCGGTCGTAGGCGAGCTCGAGCATGGCGAAGGAGACGTCGAGCCCGATCACGCGGCCGGAGGGCCAGACCAGCTCGGCGACGCGGTTGGCGACCAGCCCTGTCCCGCAGCCGACGTCCAGCACCAGCTCGCCGGGGAGGGGCTCGGCCCACTCGACAAGCCGGCGCGCGACCCGGACGTGCAGCCCCTGGGCCCACGACTCGTAGCACTCGGCGAAAGAGTCGAAGAAGGCGACGGTGGCGTCCACAGGACGGGGGGCGCGGACGGGAGACGGGTCCAACAAGCGGCCTATGTCGAGAAGTAAGATGCTACCCCGGCCAGAGAGATCCCCTGCATGGCTGATCCAGAGTGGCCACCGGCTACCGGCACTGAGCGGGAGCATCGAGCATGGAAACTGAGACCCAGAACGAGGGCACGATGGCGCAACCACGGATACGACCTCGACCCGTCGACGGCGGCCCCGGGTCCGCCCCGGCCGCCCAGCCCGCCTCCACCCCTGCGACGGGCGTGCGCGGGGCCGGCATAGCTCTGGGGCCGCGTGACCTGATCCAGGGCAAGCTGGTCTACGAGGGCGACCTCCGCGTCCAGGGCACCCTCGAAGGCGAGGCCACGGTCAGCGGGGACCTGAGTGTGGAAGGGCAGGGCACGGTGCGGGCCAAGGTCGAGGCGCGCAACCTTGCCGTGCGCGGCACCCTGGACGGGGAGGCCAGCGTCCACGAGCGCCTGCTGATCGCCGGCTCGGGTTCGGTCCAGGGCAACGTCAGGGTGGCGCGGCTGGCGATCGAGGACGGCGGCGTGCTGAACGGCAACGTGACCATGGAGAAGAAGGAGCCGGGGAACACGCGTCCTCGAGGCGAGGCAGCCACCGGCTGATCCTGGCGTCGCGGGCGCGACGGCCACCTCACGAAGCAAGTAGATTCGTGAGGTGCAGAGAAATCAGAGCTGGTGGCCCCAGTCCGTCATCTACCAGGTGTACGTTCGTTCCTTCGCCGACTCCAACGGCGACGGCGTCGGCGACCTGCCGGGCGTGGTCGGGAAGCTCGACTACCTCCACTGGCTCGGGGTGGACGCGATCTGGCTCTCGCCCATCAACCCGTCGCCGAACGTCGACTTCGGCTACGACGTCAGCGACTACATGGACGTGGAGCCATCGCTGGGGACGCTGGAAGACCTCGACCGGCTCGTCGCCGAGGCGGGCAAGCGTGGGATGCAGGTCCTGCTCGACATCGTGCCCAATCACAGCAGCGACCAGCACCCCTGGTTCCGCGACCCGGCAAAGCGCGACTGGTACGTCTGGGCCGACAAGCCCAACAACTGGGCGGGCGCGTTCGGCGGCTCCGCCTGGACGTACGACCAGGAGGTCGGCCGCTACTACCTGCACAACTTCGCTCCCGAGCAGCCCGACCTCAACTGGTGGAACCAGGAGGTCCGCGACGAGTTCGACCGCATCCTCCGCTTCTGGTTCGACAGGGGGATCGCCGGCTTCCGCATCGACGTGGCCAATGGCCTCATCAAGGACGGGGAGCTGCGCGACAACCCCCCGACGGAGCCTGGGGACCCGCCTTTCTTCCGCCGCTTCGGCCAGCGTCCGACCTACAACAGGGGCCGGCCGGAGGTGCACGAGGTCTTCCAGCACTGGCGGCAGATTGCTGAGGAGTACGATCCGCCGCGCCTGCTGATCGGCGAGACCTGGGTCCACGAGCCGTCCGTGTGGGCGGCCTTCTACGGCAGCAAGGACGACGAGCTGCAGCTGCCGATGAATTTCATGTTCGCGATGGCGAAGTTCGATCCCACGGTGCTGCGCGAGGTGGCGGAACGCTCGCTTGCCGAGCTGCCGGGCGACGCCGTACCGGTCTGGCACGGGTCCAACCACGACGTCTCCCGGCTGGCGACGCGCTGGTGCGAGGGTGACGAGGGCAAGGTGCGCGTCGCGCTCACCATGCTGCTCACGCTGCCCGGCGTGACCATCCTCTATCAGGGCGACGAGATCGGCCTCGAGGACGTCGAGATCCCCCCGGAGCGGGTGGTCGACGTCAGCACGCGCGATCCCGAGCGCTCGCCGATGCCGTGGAGCGCCGGGGTCAGCGGCGGCTTCAGCACCGGTGATCCCTGGCTGCCGCTCGGGGACTACCGGCGCCGCAACGTGGCGGCGCAGCGCGACGAGCCGGGTTCCGTGCTGAACCTGACCCGCGACCTGATAGCGCTCAAGAAGCG
>JALYYF010000496.1 GCA_030946725.1 Candidatus Dormiibacterota bacterium | reverse complement strand
GCGCGCGGGGGCTCTTCTACGCTCCGGATCCTTCCTCACAGAAGGCCTGCACGATCGGCGGCAACGCGGCCGAGAACTCGGGAGGCCCGCACTGCCTCTACTACGGGGTGACCACCAACCACGTCATCGGGATGGAGGTCGTGCTCGCGGACGGGAGCGTCGCCTGGCTGGGCGGCGACGCCCCGGACCGGCTGGGGCTCGACCTGCTCGGCGTGATGGTCGGCTCCGAAGGCACGCTGGGCACCATCACGAGCATCAAGGTCAGGCTGCTGCCTCTGCCGGAGTCGATCGTGACGCTGATGGCGGCCTTCCCCACCGTTGAGACCGCCAGCCACGCCGTCTCGGCAGTGATTGGCCACGGCATCGTCCCGGCAGCGCTCGAGATGATGGACCAGGTCACGATCGGCGCCGTCGAGGCGCACTACAAGGCCGGCTACCCGACAGACGCCGGAGCGGTCCTGCTGGTCGAGTTCGACGGGGTCACAGAGAGCTGCCAGGAGCTGTCAGAGACGGTTGAGCGAATCCTGCGCGAGAACGAGGCAACCAACCTGCGGCTGGCCGAGGACCCCGAGGAGCGGGAGCTGCTCTGGGCCGGAAGAAAGGGAGCCATCGGGGCCCTGGGCCGGATCAAGCCGAACTACTACCTGCACGACGGAGTGGTCCCCCGCACCCGCCTGCCTGAGATCCTGAACCGGGTGGGTGAGATCGGCCGGCACTACCGGCTGCCCGTGGCGAACGTGTTCCACGCGGGTGACGGCAACCTGCACCCGAACATCCTCTTCGACCTCCGCGACCGCGGGATCATGGACCAGGTCGAAGGGGCGGGCGAGGAGATGCTGTGGGCGGTCATAGAGCTGGGCGGGACGCTCTCAGGCGAGCACGGCATCGGGATCGAGAAGAACGCCTTCATGCCATGGATCTACGGGCCCGACGACCTCGACGCCATGCTGCGCGTCAAGCACACCTTCGACCCGGCCGGGATGCTCAATCCAGGCAAGATCTTTCCGGACCCGGACCGCGAACCCCGGCTGACGGCCCGCGCCGGTTTTTGCGCCGAAGCACGTTGGTGGTAGACGGCGCTCGGCCGAAGCGCGTGGAGAGGCCATCCAGCGCCGAGCAGCTGGCCGAGATCCTGTGTACGGCGGCCTCCGCCGGAGAGGCGGTCATCCCCGTCGGCGGCGGCCGCGCGCTGGGCCTGGGCGACCCTCCCGAGCGGTTCGATCTCGCCCTGGAGACCCGCGACCTGAACCGGGTGCTGGAGCTCAGCCAGGCCGATCTCACGGTCTCGGTTGAAGCCGGCGTCAGGCTCGAGGACCTCAACGCCGAGCTCGGGCGTGTCGGCCAGTTCCTCCCCGTCGACCCCTTCAACTCGCCCGGACACACCATCGGCGGCATCCTGGCGACCGCCCTCTCTGGTCCGCTCAGACTCCGCTATGGCTCTCCGCGCGACTTCACGATCGGCCTGCGGGTGGCACTACCGGACGGGCGGCTGGCCAGCAGCGGCGGCCGGGTGGTGAAGAACGTGAGCGGCTACGACCTCAACAAGCTGCATCAGGGCGCGCTGGGATCCCTCGGCGTGATCGTGGCCGCTTCTTTCAAGGTCTATCCGCGTCCCCTCCACCAGGTCACCGTCGAGACCGAGGCCGGAGACCTGGACCAGGCCTGGAGCGAGGCTCGGCGCGCGCTCGCCCTTCCCCTGCCTCCGACAGCGCTGGAGCTGACGCCCGCGCCGGATGGCGGCCATCGGCTCCACGCCCGCTTCGAGGGCAGCCGCAAAGGCGTCGAGAGGACGGCCTCGGACATGGGCTGGAGGCCGTCTGAGGACGGGTTCTGGGCCGAGCACTCCCGCCAGGCGTCGAAGACCTGGGCCCGCATCTCAGTCCGCCCCCGCTCGTTGCTGGAGCTGGTAAGGGGCATTCCGCAGGGCCAGCGGTGGTGGTGCTCGCCGGGCGTGGGAGTCGCCCACTGGCTCGACGCCGGCAACGCCGAGCAGGTTTTGCGGCTGCGTGCCGCAGCCGAGCGGGAGGGTGGCTCGCTGGTGCTCCTGGCCGCCCCCCTTGCGCTCAAGCGCCGCGTGGGAGCCTGGGGCTCGCCTCCCGCTACTCTGGACTTGATGCGCCGGCTCAAGGACGCCTTCGACCCCGGCCGGTCCCTCTCGCCGGGGCGCTACCTGATCTAGATGCCAGTGCTCGACATTCGCGACCCGGCCACCTTCCAGGGACCTGACGCGCCGGCCGATGACGACCTCGCCACCTGCGTCCACTGCGGCCTCTGCCTGAACTACTGCCCCACCTTCAGGATCACCGGGCTGGAGACGGAGTCCCCGCGGGGGCGGATCTACCTGATGACGCAGTGGAAACGCGGCGGCCTGCCCTTCACCGAGGAGCTCGCCCAGCACATCGACCTCTGCCTGGGCTGCCGGACCTGCGAGGCGGTCTGTCCCTCCGGCGTTCCCTACGGTCGCATCATCGAGCACGGCCGGGCCGAGGTCGAGCGGCTCCGGAGGCCGAACCCCAAGAGCATGCTCGTCCGCCAATCGCTCCGCCAGCTCCTCCCCCACCCCGGCAGGCTGCGTGCCGCCGGCGTGCTGACCGGTCTCGGCCAGCGCGCCCGCCTGACGGGGCTGGTGCCTCAGGGCCGCGTGCTGCCCCGGCTCAAAGGGAGCTACCGTGCTCCCAGGGGTGGCGTGGCGCCGGCGATCGGCGAGAGGCGATACCGGGTCGCCTTCCTGCTCGGATGCGTGATGCCGATCCTCTATCCCTCGGCACATGAGGCATCGGTGCGGCTGCTGCAGCTCGCCGGCTGTGAGGTCTGGTTTCCGCCCGGCCAGCGCTGCTGCGGCGCGCTCTTCGCCCACAACGGTGACCTGGAGAGCGCACGCCGCCAGCGTGATGTCAACCAGGAGGCCTTCGGCATGGAGGACTTCGACTTCGCCGTCGTGAACTCCGCCGGGTGCGGCTCGCACCTGAAGGACTTCTATCCGAACCTCGGCAGCCGGGTTCGCGATCTCTTCGAGTTCCTCGCCGACGTCGGGCTGCCAGAACCGCGCCACGAGGTTCGCGCCAGGGTGACCTACCAGGATGCCTGCCACCTGGTCCACGCCCAGCGGATACGCAAACAGCCTCGCCAGCTCCTGCGGGCGGTTCCCGGCCTGGAGCTCGTCGAGATGACGCATCCAGACATCTGCTGCGGCTCGGCAGGCATCTACAACGCGGTCCAGCCCGAGATGTCGGGGCGGATACTGGCCGAGAAGATGGAGGATCTGCTCGGCGTCGATCCTCATGTGGTCGCCACCGCCAACCCGGGCTGCCAGATGCAGCTGGAGGCTGGACTCCGGGCGCGAGGGCGCGGCGATGTCGCGGTGAAGCACCTGGCCGAAGTGCTCGTCGAGGCCTACTGACGGCCTTCGCGCCTCCGCGTCAGTTTCCCTTCAGGAGGATTTGCCAAGAGCGCGCCTCAGGCTGATCCATCGCGCCAGGGCTCTAGGCCACTAGCATTAGGCGATCGCCGAGGACGCCATGGCCGCACGCTCACCGCAGGCAGACGGACCTTCGGGTCCTGCTGACGCCTGCCCCTATCCCCGCCCGTTCCCGGAGGACTTCGACGAGTGCTTGACCTATCAGGCCACGATGTTCGTCGGTCTCGACCTCCAGTACAGGCCGATGCGGCCGAGCCGGACCTGCCGCTTCCTCACCGTCGGAGAGGTCAGCGGCCTGCGCGGCACCTTCTACGGGCGCTGCGCCATGGGCGACGCCGCGGCGCGGGAGCGGTGGATGAGCCATGTGGACCGTGAGCGGCTCCACAAGCTGCAGGAGCTGCGGCTGGAGCTCTCGGCTTTTCTGAAGCCGAGCATCGAGGAGCTCTGGCGGCTCAAAGGCGATCAGCTCCGGGGCCAGCGGCTGGGCGACGGCGAGGATGCCGCGGCTCCCACGCAGGCCCTGCAGTCCCTGGCTCAGCGGGTGGTCGAGGGGATCGAGGCGTTCTTCGACGCGAAGTCGCAGACGCTCGAGGAACTGCAGCTGCCGCGTGGTCCTCTGATCCAGCTGACCCGACTCTCGCTGGACGCCTTCGTGGAGCAGACGACCGCGGAGCAGGCGGACGTGGAGCTGCCGCGCGAGGTCCTCTCCCGATTTCCGCCCGAGGTGCTCGCCCTGGTCCGGCCGGAGCCGTCCGTCTCGACCTCGAAGCCCTGATCCTTACGGGGGTTGCGCGGTCTACGCCGGCTCGCGGAGCCGCGCGATCTGGGCCAGGTGCTCGGCATCGTGAACCGCCAGGTGGCGCGCGGCCCAGAGGATGTCGATGTCTCCCCAGAACTCGTGACGGCCTGGCCGTCCCCACTGCTCCGGCGCGAGGCTCTCGAGGTAGTCGAGGTCCTGGGCGCGGTTCCGTACGTAGGCGGTCAGGGATTCGTCGAGCGAGGGGATGGAGTATTCGGCGTTCGGGAACATCTCCATCAGCGGCCGGTCCTCGGTCGCCATGCGGCGGATCCGGGTGAACCAGGCCCATTCGCCGTCGACCAGGTGAGCCAGTATCTCCGCGATCGACCACTCCTCCCCCACGTGCC
>JALYYF010000208.1 GCA_030946725.1 Candidatus Dormiibacterota bacterium | reverse complement strand
CGACATCTCAACACCTCCGCGCTCTGCGCCAGGCGAACCTGGTCGAGGTGCGGGTCCAGGGCAACCGCCGCCTCTACCGGGCTCGGCCCGAGAGCCTGGCGCTGCTGCGGGCCTTCCTCGACGAGTTCTGGGCGCAGCGATTGGGTGCGCTGGCCGCACAGGCGGCTGCCCGACCGTCCGCTCACGGAGAAGGGCGGAAAGGAGGACACGCGTGATACGTGACGGGATGGTGGTCCACGAGCTGGAGCTCCCGCGGCCGGCGGCCGAGGTCTTCGAGATGTTCACCGACCCGGCCCGCCTGGTGACCTGGATCGGCGTCGGTGCCGAACTGGACCCGAGGCCCGGTGGGCGCTTTCGCTTCGAAGTCCAGCCTGGCCAGTTCTGCGAGGGCGAATACCTGGTCGTCGAACCGCCACGCCGGCTGGTCTTCACCTGGGGATGGACGGATCCCTGGTTCGGCCTTCCTCCCGGGTCGTCGCGCGTGGAGGTGCAGCTGACGGAGGTGGGCGGCGGCACCAGGCTGAGGCTGGTCCACCACGGGCTGCCCGGGGAGATGCACCGGCTCCACGACGACGGATGGGCCACGTTCCTCGAGCGGCTGGCCGCGGTGCTGCGCGGCGGGTCACCCGGCGCTTATCCCCCCGGCGACCCCCGGGAACGGCAGCAGCAGCTCGCGGCGGAGGACGACGAACCATGATCCACGTGGAGGTCAGAGTGGACATCGACCGGCCGCCCGGCGAGGTCTTCGCGTATCTCGAGGAGGTCGAGAACAACATGCAGTGGCTCAAGGGCATGCGCTCTGCGCGCTGGACCTCGCCCCGACCGGTCGGCGTGGGTTCCACGTACGAACAGCAGTCCCATTTCCTCGGTCGCGACATCAAGACCAGCTTTGAGGTGACGCGCCACGAGCCCGGTCGGCTCATCACCATCGAGTCGCGTGAGGGCTCGTCGTTCCCGATCACCGTCACTCGCAAGGTCGAGCCGGACGGCCGGGGCCGCAGCCACATCACCGAGATCGTCGACGGGGACGCCAGCGGCTTCTACAGCCTCGCCACGCCGCTTCTCCGGCGAATGGTGAAGCGAAACATCCAGCGCGACTACGGCAGCCTGAAGAGGCTCCTCGAAGTCTCTCCCCCGCGAAGTCGGGCCGATCGGCTCTCGGACCGCCGGGCTGGTTTGGGACCCCTCCCTGACCCTCCCCGCAAGGGGGAGGGAGAAGACGTCGAAACTGCCTAGAGCGGGGTTTCGGGCGTTACGGACTCCAGCCATTTGCGGGCGGTGGTCAGGAAGCGGGCGGCCTGGAGGCCGTCGAGCACCCGGTGATCGAAGCTGAAGCAGAGGTACATCATCGGTTTGATGCCGATCATCCCGTTCACGGCCACAGGCCGCTCGACGATCGCCTCCATGGTCAGGATGCCCGCCTGGCCGGGGTTGATCACCGAGTAGCTGAACAGGGTTCCGAAGGTCCCCGAGTTGTTGACCGTGAACGTGCCGCCCTGCAGGTCATCTGCCTTCAGCTGGCGGCCGCGCGCCCGGCCGGCCAGGTCGTTGACGGACCGCGCCAGGCCGGCCAGCGAAAGGTTGTCGGCGTTGCGGACGACCGGCACCAGCAGCGTGTCCTCGAACCCGACGGAGACGCCGAGGTTGATGGCCTTGTGGACGATGATCTCCGTCTCGTTGAACGTGGCGTTCACCTCGGGATGCTCGCGAAGAGCGCTCACCGCGGCGGCCAGGACGTACGGCAGGTAGGTCAGCGAGAAGCCCTCGCGCTGCTGGAAGGCCGCTTTCGCGGCGTTTCGGTGGGCGACCACGCCGCTCATGTCGACTTCCTGCGTCTGCCAGGCGTGCGGGATGGTTGTCTTCGAGCGCGTCATGTTCTCGGCGATCAGGCGCCGCATCCTGCTCAGCGGCACCGCTTCGTCCCCGGCCGCCGCCGCCTCGCGAGGCGCGGCGGGAGCCGGGGTCCGGGCGGGCGCTTGTCGAGCGGCCTGCTGGGCCGGCCGCGCCGGCTGCTCCTGCGATTCCAGGTACTGCCGCACGTCGCGCTTGGTGACCCGTCCGCCGAGCCCGCTGCCCTGCAGCTTCGAGAGATCGACCCCGTGCTCCTGGGCCAGCGTCATCACGGCGGGAGAGTAGCGATGCCCGGCATCCCCGTCGCCGTCGTCCGATGCCTCCGAGCTCGCCTCCCGCTCTGGCTCCGGCTCGGGGCGCCGCTCCTCGGCCTCGGCCGCTGCCTGCCGTCCGTCGCCGCCACGATCCGGAGCCGGCTCGTCGGCGACGTCCCGCTGCTCCTCGGCGGGCGTCTCGCGCCCCCCTCCGGGCGACGGCCGCGGCTCGGCGTCCGCCTTCTCCGCCTCTTCCGCCGAGGGCATCGCATCGCCCGAGCCGGTGCCGCTCCCGCCCTCCCCGGTGGGAGCGGCGTCTTCGGCTTTCAGCTCCACACGCTCGGGAGCCTCTGCGTCGCCCTCCAGCTCGACGACGGCGATCTCGGAGCCCGCCTGGACCGTGTCACCCTCCCCGGCCAGGATCTCCTTCAGCACGCCGGTCACAGGAGCCGGGACCTCGGCGTTGACCTTGTCCGTGTCCACCTCCAGCATCGGCTCGTACTCCACCACCCGGTCTCCGGGCTTGACCAGCCACTTGGAGATCGTCCCCTCGTGGA
>JALYYF010000150.1 GCA_030946725.1 Candidatus Dormiibacterota bacterium | reverse complement strand
CGGAGGCCAGGAAAGGGCTCTCTCCCGAGGTGGAGATGGCGATCACAAGGGGGTCGCGGTCGACGACCGCCGGCGCGATGAACCGGCAGCGCTCGGGCACGTCCACCACGTTGACGAGGACGCCCAGGCGCTCCGCCTCTTCCCAGACCAGGCGACCCGTGGCCCGGTCGCCGCTGGCGTCGATCACCATGCGTACGCCCTCGAGCGAACCGGGCACGAACCGCGACACCTTCTCGACGGCGGCGCCCGAGCGCCGCAGGCCGGCGACCTTGTCCTCCGCCAGCGGGCCCTCACCGACCACGAGGCAGCGCTGGCCGCGCAGATCCAAGAAGAGCGGGTAGTACTTCACGCCTTGACCGGCGCCCTCCGGAGAACCTCGGCGACCTCGGGTCGCGTGAACTCGACCGGCAGCGGGGCCCCCTCGGCGAGCAGCTCCCGGACCCGGGTGCCGCTGAGCGAGGCGCGTTCCTCGGCCGGGTGGGGGCAGGTCCGGCTCGAGGCCATGCTTCCACAGGCTCGGCAGTAGAAGCTGTTCTCGAAGCGCAGGATCTCGATGCCGAGCTCGCCCGGCCGGTAGCGGTCGAAGATCCGGTGGGCGGCGTACGTGTCGTAGAAGGTGCCGACGCCGGCGTGGTCGCGACCCACGATGAAGTGGGTGCAGCCGTAGTTGCGGCGCAGGATGGCGTGGAAGACCGCCTCGGAAGGACCCGCGTAGCGCATCCAGGCTGGGTTGGTCGCGAGCAAAACCCGGTCTGCCGGATAGTAGCCCGACAGGAGCGCCTCGTAGCAGGCCATCCGCACCGCCGCCGGGATGTCGTCGCTCTTCGTCTCCCCCACCAGGGGATGCAGGAGCAGACCGTCGACCAGCTCCAACGCGACCTTCTGCAGGTACTCGTGCGCCCGGTGCACGGGGTTGCGGGTCTGAAAGCCGACCATGGTGCGCCAGCCGCGCTCGGCCGCGATCCGCCGCACCTGGCGCGGGCTCAGGTCGTGATCGGGGAAGCCCGTGGAAGGCGGCTGAAAGGCGGTGACGCGCCCCGCCACCGCCCGCCGCGGCAAGGACCGCAGGAGCCGCACGCCGGGATGCTCCTCGGAGGCGGTGCCGTAGACGTTCCGGGCCTCCAGGTCGGGATCGGTCAGGAAGGTCGACTCGACGTCGATGACGCCCAGCGGCAGGCCCTCGCGGTACAGCGCGACACGGTCCGCCGGAGGCACCTCCTCGCCGACCCGGAGGGTGACCGGGATCGTGAAGGGAGCCGAGCTTGCCAGCCGGCCGTCCGCCACCACCGACCGGTAGTCGGCCTCGCCCATGAAACCTTCAAGCGGCGCAAAGCCACCGCTGCCCAGGAGGTACAGGTCCGACTGCTCGCGCGGACCGACCTCCAGGCGAGGCAGGCGTGCGGCCTCCTCGAGTGCCGCCTCGCGCTGATCCCCTTCCGGCAGCCTCTCCGGCGGCGGTCCGGGCAGGTGACCCAGCCGCACCAGAGCCTCCAGCACCCGCTCGACCGACTCCTCCACCGTCTCCAGCTCGGAGTCGACGACCACCTCCGGCCGCAGCGGAGGCTCGTAGGGATCGCTGACGCCGGTGAAGTTGGGCAGCTCGCCGGCCAGCGCCTTGCGATAGAGGCCCTTGACGTCGCGGCGGACCAGCTCGTCCAGCGAGCAGCGCACGTAGACCTCGACGAAGCCGGGCGTCTGCGCACGGACCTCGTCCCTGACCTCGCGGTAGGGAGAGATCGCTGCGGTGATCACCGGCGCGCCGTTGCGCGCCAGCAGGCGGGCGACGTAGCCGATGCGCCGGATGTTGGTGTCCCGGTCTTCTTTGGAGAAGCCGAGCCCCTTGGAGAGGTGCGTCCGGACCTCATCCCCGTCGAGCAGCTCCGCCGTTCTTCCGCGCGCAGCCAGCTGCTCGGAGAGGCGCCCGGCCAGGGTGCTCTTCCCCGCACCAGAGAGACCGGTCAGCCAGACCACAAAACCCGCCATCAGGCCAACCCCCTCCGGCGCCGCACGGCGCCATCGACGGAGGAGAAGACCACCTCCACCGCCATCCCGATGACAAGGACCACCAGCATCGCCGCCAGCAGCCCTTCGGCGTCTGCCGTTTCCCGCGCCAGCTGGAGACGCACGCCCAGCGACGGGTGGTTGCTGACGATGACCAGCAGCTCGCCGGCCATCAGGCTCCGCCAGGCGAACGCCCACCCCTGCTTGAGGCCGCCGATGAAGGCGGGCAGCGAGGCGGGCAGGAGCACGTGGCGAAAGAGTTGGACGCGGCCGGCGCCCATCGCGCGCCCCGCGCGCAGCAGCAGCGGCGGCACCTGGTCGATGCCGCTGATCAGGCCGTTGGCGATGGCGGGCGCCGCGCCGAGCAGCACGACGAACCCGATCGCCCCCTCGCTGAGCCCGAACAGGAGGATGGCGAGCGGGAACCAGGCGATCGAGGGCATCGACTGCAACCCGGTGATGAGGGACCCGACGGCCGAGCGGAGGATGGGATTACGGGCCACGAGGACCCCTACGACCGCGCCCAGTGCGATCGCCAGCGCGTAGCCCCACAGTGCGCGTTCGAGCGTGGTCGCGACCGCGCCGTAGAACACGGGCTGGCCGAGGTTGGACGCCAGCCTGCCAAGCACCGGCAGCGGGCCGGGCAGCAGGTAGTCGGGCCGCCAGCCTGTCAGCACCACCAGCTGCCAGGCCCCGAGCGCGATGGCCACGGCGGCCAGCCTGGGCCAGAGCGCCCGCCAGGCCCGCAGCGGAACCCCGAGTCGCCGGCGCGGCCTGGATTCGAGAGCGTCAAGCGCGGAGAGCTCGCTGGGGCTGTACGAGGAAGGGATGGCGAGGGGTTCAGTTGCGATGGCTCAGCACCTCATCTCGAAGACGGTCGGACACAAGGCCGGCCAGCCGGGCCACTTCTGGCGAGTCCAGCCGGCGCGGCCGCGGTAGGTCGATTCGGAATTCACTGGCCACCCGGCCCGGCCGGCTGCTGAAGACCAGGACCCGGTCGCCGAGGCGCACAGCCTCCCGGGCGTTGTGGGTGACGAAGAGGATGGTCAGGCGCCGCTCCTGCCAGATTCGCTCCAGCTCGTCGTGGAGCAGGTCGCGGGTAATGGCGTCGAGCGCGCCGAAGGGCTCGTCCATGAGCAGCACCGGCGCGTCCTGGGCCAGCGCCCGCGCGAGCGCGACGCGCTGCCGCATGCCGCCGGAGAGCTCGTGCGGCCGGCTGTCTGCGAAGTCCGCCAGCCCGACGGTCGCGAGCAGCCTCCGGGCCTCCTCCTTCCGGCGAGCGGGAGCCACTCCCTGGAGGCGCAGGGGGAGCTCGACGTTGGCGGCGGCGGTGAGCCAGGGGAAGAGCGCGGCGTCCTGGAAGAGCAGGGCGGTTCGCGATCCGAAGGTGTCGATGCGTCCGGTGGTGGGCGGGTCCAGGCGCGCCACCAGGTTCAGGAGCGTGCTCTTCCCGGAGCCGGAGGCTCCGACCAGGCAGGCGAACTCGCCCCGGTCCAGCTCGAAGGAGACGTCGCTGAGGGCGACCAGCCGCTCATCTCCCTGCCCGAAGGCGTGAGTGACCCGGTTGACGCTGATCGCTGCTGTCATCCGCTCACACGGGGCAGCCCGTGGCCGGCCAGCACCTCGTTCAGCAGCGTCAGGTCGGTCAGCCCGCGCAGGTCGACTCGCGCCAGCAGGCCGACCTTCTGCGCATGCTCAGCCTCCGCGCGGAGGCTCGCGGGGAGCGGGTCGTTGGTGAACTGCATGTGGGTCCAGGCGCCGGACACGACCTGCTCGCTGAGTCGCTTGCCGGTCAGGCCGGCTAGGGCGTCGTTGGCGATCCGCTGCGCCTCGGTGGCCTGGCGGTTGACCAGCAGATCGGCCTGGACCTGGGCTTCGACCAGGCGCTTGACGACGTCTCGGTGCGACTTGAGGAAGTCGGTGCGCACGACCAGCAGCGTGGTGGCGAAGAGACCGCTCGGCCAGAGGTCACGCTCGTCGACCAGTTGCTTGCCGCCACCCTCCGCTATCAGCCGGGTGGCCCACGGCTCGGGCACCCAGGCGCCGTCGATCTGGCCCGAACGAAAGGCCTGGAGGGTCTGGGCGTTGTCCTGGGGCAGGATTGAAAGGTCGCCGCCGCCCTGGGGGTTGGTCTTCAGCCCCTTTTCCGAGAGCCACCACCTGAGGGCAACGTCCTGGGTATTGCCCAGCTGGGGCGTCGAGAGGCGCTTGCCGCGCAGGTCGCCGGCCGAGCCGATGCCGGGCCTGACCACCAGGGACGCGCCCCCCGAGGTCGCGCCGGAGATCACGCGCACGGCCTGGCCGTGCGACTGGACGAATGCGTTGATGGCGGGGTTCGGTCCCACGTAGCTGGCGTCGACCGAGTTCGACAGCAGTCCCTGGACCGCCTCCGGGCCCGCGCTGAAGACCGAGCTCTTGAGGGTCACGTTGGGCCCCAGCGACTTTGCGAAGACCCCGTTCTCCAGCCCGACCAGCGCGGTGGCGTGGGTGAGGTTGGCGAAATGGCCGAGCCGGAGCGTGACCTGCTGAGAGGAGGGCGAGGAGACGCTGCTTCCGCACCCCGCCGTGAGGGCGGCGGCCAGCAGAACCAGTCCGAGCCGTCTCATGACACCGTCACCAGAGCAACGCAGTGCAGCCCGCATTCCTTGACTTCCTCTTGCTCCCACCACCAGCGGCCGGCGCGGGAATCCTCGCCCTCGGCCACCGCCCGAGTGCAGGGCGCACAGCCGATCGACCGGTAGCCGCGGTCGTACAGCTCGTGGTAGGGCAGGCCGCGCGACCGGATGTAGTCCCAGACCTGCTCCTCCGACCAGCGCACCAGCGGTGCGATCTTGGCGATGCCGCCGTGGTCGGCGTCCTCCGCCACGACCGGGGTGCCGGAACGCGTGGCAGCCTGGTCGCGACGCAGGCCGGTGACCCAGGCGTCGAAGCCCTGCAGGGCTCGGGCCAGGGGGCGCGACTTGCGGATGTCGCAGCAGAGACGGCGCAGCTCCACCGAATGGCGAAAGGGGTTGTCACCATGCTCGCCGACGAGCGCCCTGATCTCTTCGGGGTCGGGCGTCTGGACGTGCAGCCGGACATGATGCGAGGCCAGCTCGCGATCGATCTGGTCGTGGGTTTCCTGCGGCAGCCGCCCGGTGTCCAGCGTCACCACCTCGGGACGGTCGACGAGCCGTGAGGCCATGTCGATCAGCACCGTGGACTCGGCCTGGAAGCTGGCGACTATCGCCACGCGCCTGAAGCGCGAGTAGGCCCAGCCGAGGATCTCCTCGGGGGCGGCGTCCTCGAGCCTGGCCGTTGCGAGATCCAGCTCGCTCACACCACCACCCCCTGGGAGAAGCGCTCCCGCAGGGCGCCGACGCCCACCCGCGAGCTCCAGTCGCCGAAGCCTTCACCCTCCAGCCGCTCCCTGCCGTAGGCCTCCAGCGGGTGCCGCAGGAGCTCGGGGATTTCGCCGATGGGCACGTTCTTCGCGTACAGCTCGTTCAGACGCGTCCCGTCGAAGTCGCCGCCCAGCAAGACGTCGTACTTGCCCAGGGTGGTGCCCACGAATCCGACGTCGCCCAGATAGGGGCGCGCGCAGCCGTTGGGGCAGCCGGTCATACGGATGCTGATCCGCTCGTCCGCCAGGCCCAGCTCGGCGACCAGTCCCTCGAGGCGCCGGATCAGCGCCGGCAGCACGCGCTCGGCCTCGGCCACGGCCAGGCCGCAGGTGGGGTAGGCCGGGCAGGCCATTGAGTGCCGGAGCGTGTTCGAGAGCTCCTCCGAGAGGGGCACCCCGCGATCGCGCAGCACCTTCTCGACCAGGGCCCGGTCGCCCTCTTCCAGGTCGGTGAGGATGACGTTCTGCTGGGCGGTCAGCCGGACCGTCAGGTGCAGGCGGCTGACCAGCTCGCGGAGCGCGCTCCGCAGCTCGACGCCGTCCTCGTCCTTGATCCGCCCGTTCTCGACGTAGAGGCCGTAGTAGAAGCGGCCGTCGCCCTGCGCGTGCCAGCCCAGATGGTCGTCCACCGGCCGCCAGCCCAGCGGCCGCGATGGTCCGAGACGGAAAGGGACCCGCTCCTGGACCCGGTCGCGGAACCAGTCGATTCCCCGGTCGTGGATCAGGTACTTGAGCCGCGCGTGGCGCCGGTTCAAGCGGTCCCCGTAGTCGCGCTGGACGCTGACCACGGCGCGGCAGGCCGCGACGGCCTGCTCGGGCTCGACGAATGCGAGCGGCAGGGCCACGGCTGGAAAGGTCTCGGGCTTGTTGGCGGTGCGGCCCAGGCCGCCGCCGACGAGGACGTCCACGCCCGCCAGGCCACCGTCCTCGCCGCGCCGGGCCACCAGCCCCATGTCGTTCGAATAGACGTCGACGCAGTTGTCGTCCTCCAGCGCGATCGCCGTCTTGAACTTGCGGGGCAGGTACTGCTCTCCGTAGAGGTCCTCGATCTCGCCCTCCGGCTGGCCGGAGCTCTCCAGCGCGCCGTCGATCCAGATCTCGTGGTAAGCGTGGGTGGAAGGCGTCAGCGCGGGAACCAGCTCGGACAGGAAGGCGGACACCTCGGAGTGGAAGCGGTCGCCGGCCGGCGCCGGGCAGCACATGATGTTGCGCTCCTGGTCTCCGCAGCCGCCCAGCGTGGTCATCAGCGCTTCGTTGATCGCCTGCATGCTGGCCCGCAGGTCGCCCTTGAGGACGCCGTGCAGCTGGAAGTCCTGGCGGGTGGTGACGCGCAGAGTTCCGTCCGCCCAGGCGCCCGAAATCTCGTCGTGGGCCAGGTAGCCCTCAGGGCTGACCACGCCTCCGGGGATACGGGTGCGGATCATCATCTGGTGGTGCTTGTCCAGCCCCCGCGCGCGAGCCTCCTTGCGACGATCGCGGTCGTCCTGCTGGTAGACGCCGTGGAACTTGAGCAGCTGGACGGACTCCTCGCCGAAAGCAGGCGCTTCCTGTGCCAGCTCCTCGGCGATGGTGCCGCGGAGGTGGTTGCTGGAGGCCTTGATCTTTTCGACCTTGGAGAGGTCGTCGGCTGGCGTGCTTGAGGGTTCGGACATAGCTGCTCGCTGTGTGAGAGGCGGACCGCCACCGGGCGGCGGGGTCAGGGACGCGAGGGCGCCCCGGGGACCGCGCGGCTAGCTACAGGCGCAGCTGGCGACGTGGCCGTAGTCCACAGCACGGCGCCTTGTCAGAGAGACAGGCCGAAAGCCGGACAGGACTAGCAAACCCACGGTGACTCAAATCTATGGGGATGCGAGGGCACGGCGCAATCTGGGACTGTCCCCGAAATAGCTGACGACGATCTCCAGGCGTCACTTGTTTTGGGGACAGTCGCTCAGTCGCCGCGACCGACCGGGCAGGTCGCGCCTGGAACGGATAGACTCAGCCGGCATGTGCCAGGTGCTCGTGCTGCTGCGCAGCGACCTCTCGTCGATCGGCTGTTCGGTCCGGCCTGGCGCGCTCATCCGCCGGCAGGCGCTGCCGGTGTAGAGGAGGACGCGACAGGCCCCCGCTTTCAGGGCGGGGGCTTTTCTTTTGAGCGATGGCGCACTGGACGATCGCGGTGACAGGAATTG
>JALYYF010000422.1 GCA_030946725.1 Candidatus Dormiibacterota bacterium | reverse complement strand
GGAGCGAAGGCGACCCGCCGGTGCGCGACGGCGCCGCGAACGAGGCCTACGAAGGGCTCGGCCGGACCTACGGCTTCTACTGGGACGCCTACCAGCGGGACTCGATCGACGACGCCGGGATGCCTCTCCTCGGCGAGGTGCACTTCGGGGTGGACTACGACAACGCCTTCTGGGATGGCGAACGGATGATGTTCGGCGATGGCGACGGCCGGCTCTTCACCGGCTTCACCAGCGCTATCGACGTCATCGGTCACGAGCTCACGCATGGCGTCACCGAGGGCACGCTGGGACTCCGGTACATAGGGCAGTCGGGCGCCCTCAACGAGTCTCTGTCGGATGTCTTCGGGTCGCTGGTCAAGCAGTTCGCCCTGGGCCAGACCGCCGACGAGGCCGACTGGCTGATCGGCGCCGGGATCCTGGGCCCGGCCCTGAACGGCGAGGCGCTGCGCTCGATGAAGGCTCCTGGAACAGCGTTCGACGGAGACCTCCAGCCCTCGACGATGAGCGACTACGTTCGGACAGCGTCGGACAACGGTGGCGTCCACATCAACTCCGGCATCCCGAACCACGCCTTCTACCTGGCGGCGTCGGCCGTCGGTGGCTATGCCTGGGAGGGCGTCGGCCGGATCTGGTACGAGACCATGTCGGCGCGGTCGGTCGGCCCGACCACCCAGTTCCGCGGCTTCGCGGCGGCCACCGTGGAGTCGGCCGAGCGCCTCTTCGGGCGGGGTTCCACGGAGGTGAAGGCGGTGGCGGAGGCCTGGACGGCCGTCGGGATTGGCAGAGGTGCCAGAGCGCTTGACCCAGCCCGCGGCTGAAGGCCCAGACCTGGAGCTGGAGCGGTCGGGCGGCTTTGCCGGCCTGACCCTGCGGACCGTGGTACCGCTATCCCAGCTGACCGCGGCGCAGCTCAAGGCGCTGCGGCAGACCCTTGCCAGGCCCATCCCAAGGAGGCGTCAGCCCGACCGCTTCGAGTACCGGCTTCGGTCCGGCGGTCGCGAGGTGGTGCTGTCCGAGCAGGACCTCCCGCCGGCGCTCCGACCGCTGCTGAGCCGCCTGGAGGGACCCGTTTGATTTACTACAGGCGGCTATTGAGAAATTGTGAAGCGAGTGCGAAAATGTACGCGAGGGTGAAGAGTACATGCAAGCGATCGACCTGGAACTGACCAACGCGGAAGTCGAGGTGAGGCAGCTCGAAGCCAGGCTCCGCGTGGTTCCCATGAACGACCTCCAGCTGCTGCGGGCCCTCGAGCGTGCGCTCAATGCCAAGCGGGAACGGCTGGAGCGGCTGCGCGCTCGCCACGCCCCCAACTGAAAGCCCACTCAAATATGTCCTCCACCCGCTTTGCGGGGAGGTAGGTGGGGGGCCGTCTAGCCGACCAGCTCCCGCGTTCTCGTCACGACACGCGCAGCCAGGTCGTAGCGCGTGGCCGCCGGTATGACGTAGGCGCCCTGCACGTGCGCACGGGCCGCCTCCAGGAAGTCGACCGCCATCTCGACGCCGAGCTCCGGTGCTCGATCGCCCGCGCGCTCGAGTCGCTCACGGACCGCCTCCGGGACGGTCATCCCGGGCACCTCGTTGTGCAGATACTCGGCCTGCCGGACGGACACCAGGGGAAGCACGCCGACCATCACCGGCACCCCGGTGTCGGCGACGACCTCTCGCAGCCGCTCGAGCCCGGCCGCCTCGTAGATGGGGTTGGTCACGATGAAGTTGGCGCCGGCGGCCAGCTTGCGGCGGAGCAGCCGGAGCTCCTTCTCGAGGTCCTCCGCCGACGGGTTGACGGCGGCGCCGACCAGGAAGGAGGCTCTCTCACCGATCGGCGTCCCGTTGGCATCCAGGCCCTTGTTCAGGTTGGCCAGGATGGTGATCAGCCCGACGGCGTTGACGTCCCACACCGGTGTGGCATTGGGGTAGTCACCAACCCGGGGGGGGTCGCCCCGCAAGGCCAGGATGTTCCGGATCCCGAGGGCGTGGGCGCCGATCAGCTCCGACTGGATCGCCATGACGTTGCGGTCCCGGCAGGTGAAGTGTGCGATCGCCTCCAGCCCCACCTGCTGCTGTATGAGCGCGGCGCAGCTGATCACACCCATGCGCAACCTGGCCATGGCCGAGTCCGTGACGTTCGCGTAGTCGACCCCCGCCTCCTTCAGCAGGCGGGCCCCTTCGAGCATCCGCCTGGGGTCGATGCCTCGGGGCGGGGTGAGTTCGACTGACACGGCGAAGCGCCCCATGGCCATCTCGCGTGCGAGCCTGGAGCGGGGCGCCGCCTCGCTGTCGGCCTTGTCCGCCGGCCGCCGGCGGCGGGCGGCGGTTCGCGGTGAGTCGCCGGAGCCCGCCAGCTGTTTCCGGACGGCCGCGATGTGGGCCGGTCCCGTGCCGCAGCAGCCACCGATCATCCGTGCGCCGGCGGAGACCAGGCGCTCGGCCACCTCGGCGAAGTACTGGGGTCCGGTGGAGTAGACGAGGCGCCCCCCGACTCGCTGCGGGAGGCCCGCGTTGGGCATCACGGAGACGTTCCGGGCGCCGGCTGCCACCAGGTGCGCGGTGACCTCCAGGGCCGCGTAGGGGCCGCTGCCGCAGTTGGCGCCGACGCCGGTGACCTGCAGTGGCTCCAATGCGCGCACCAGTGCGGCCGCGGCTTCCGCCGGGTTGGCCTCGTCGTCGAAGCTCATGTGGGCGACCAAGGGGAGCTGAGGCGCGGTCGCCCTGGCGGCTTCGACGGCCGCCTCCAGCTCGCCGAGGGCCGTGAAGGTCTCGAGCACCAGAATGTCGACTCCGCCCTCGGCCAGGGCCTGGACCTGCTCTCCGAAGATCCGCTCCGCCGAAGCGCGCTTGATGGCTCCGACCGGCTCGATGGGCCTGCCCAGAGGGCCCATGCTGCCGGCCACCAGGACCGGACGGCCGGAGTTGTTGCGAGCCTCGCTGGCGATGCGGGCGGCGGCCAGGTTGATTTCCCGTACCCGGTCCTCCAGGTAGAAGTCACCCAGCCCGAAACGGTTGGCCCGGAAGGTGTTGGTCTCGATCACGTCGGCGCCGGCGGCGATGTAGTCGCGGTGGACCGCCAGCACGAGCGACGGCTGCAGCAGGTTGACCTCTTCGAGGCAGTGACCGACCGGCACGCCGCGGGCGTTCAGCTCCGTTCCCATGGCGCCGTCGAAGAGGACCGGGCCGCGCTCGATGAGCTGCTCGAGTCTATTCATCGAAGGGTGTATGAAACCATAGCCGGGTGCGGTTCCTGGTCACCGGGGCCGGCGGCCAGCTGGGCGGCGACCTGCTCGGCGTCCTGCCCGCTGCAGTCGGCCTGACGCGGACACAGCTCTCGGTGGCCGACCGCGATGCCGTCGCCGAGGCGGTGGCGGGCTTCGACGTGGTGCTCAACTGCGCTGCCGACAACGCCGTGGACGCGGCCGAGACCGCGCCCGAGAGGGCCTTCGGCGTCAATGTGGAAGGAGCGGGGAACGTAGCCTGGGCTTGCCGCCAGGCTGGCGTCCGCCTGGTCCACTTCTCGACCAACTTCGTCTTCGACGGATCCGGCTCTCGGCCCTTCACAGAGGAGGACGCCCCCCGGCCGCTGGGCGCCTACGGACGTTCCAAGCTGGAGGGGGAGAGATTGGTGCTGGAGCTCATGCCGGCCGCGCTGATCGTGCGGTCGTCGGGGCTGTTCGGCTCCCGAGGCTCAGCTGTGAAGGGCGGCAGCTTTCCGGAGCGGATCCTGAGGCGCGTCGAGGCGGGCGAGACGGTCCGCGTGGTGGACGACCAGCTCCTCAACCCGACCTACACGGCCGACCTGGCGGCCGGCGTGGCGGCGCTGGTCCGGCGCGGCGAGCAGGGAGTGGTCCACCTGGTCGCCGAGGGCTGCTGCTCCTACTGGGAGATGGCGGTCGAGACGATGCGGCTGGCCGGCTACTCGGCCGCCGTCGAGCCAACCTCCAGCGCTGCTCTCGGAGCGGCCGCGGCCCGCCCTGCCAACGGATGCCTGGCGTCGGTCCGGGTGACCGCGCTGCGGCACTGGCGAGAAGGGCTGGCCGCCTGGTGGCGGGCCTGGTCCGCCCTGGAAGCGGTCAGGCGCCCGTGAGAATCCCGCGCCCGAACGCGATCGCCACCACCCAGCAGGCGGCCGCGAGGAAGGCGGCTTCCCGGGCCGGGTTCCCGCGCCCGGCGTAGAAGTAGACGCTGGGCAGGAAGAGGAAGGCGAAGGCCCCGTAGACCACGTGAAGGATCTCGTGAGGCCGGAACGTCGTCAGCGAGATCAGGCCGAGCAGTCCCTGGACGGCGGTCAGGCCGATCATGAGCAGGTAGCTGGAGCGGAAGCCGCCGCTCACCGCATGGCTTCTGAAGAACTGGATGCTGCCCCAGGCCCCGAGGATCGCCGCGAACACCAGGAGGGCGATCCCGAACCGGTTGTGCAGGAGGACGAGCAGCGCCACGGCGATTCATTGTCGTTCCAGCCGGGCATCCGCCGCCTGGTGGGCCGCCGGCTACCTCAGCGTCAGCAGTCCTACGAACGCCACAGCGGCAAGGGCCAGCGAGGCACAGATCCAACCGGTCGCGCGCAGAGCGCCAACGGCCCGGCGAACCTGCCGCCGGCGACGGACGGCCTGCACCGGATCAGGGGTTGGGTTGGAAAGCGGTTGCAATGGCAATATCCTTTTGCATGATAGCGATTGTGTCAGCTCCGCTTCAGAACATTCCAGTACCGGGTCGCCGATGCCGCTGAAGGTCCGATTCGTGAACGCGGCCCGAGCGCCCCTCCGGGTGGCCTTCCTGAAAGAGGTGATCGCCAGGGCGGTCGAGGAACCAGCCCTGGCCAGGCGGTTGGGACCGGCTCCTGGCCGGGAGATGACGGTCCGGGTCGCCGGCGACAGAGAGCTGCGCCGGCTGAACGCGGCCTTCCTCGGCCTGGACGAGGTCACCGACGTGCTCTCCTTTCCCAGCGGCGACAGCGACGGCTACCTCGGCGACCTGGCCCTCTCCTGGCCGGCCGTGGTCCGGCAGGCGCAGGGTTTCGGTCACCCGGCGAACGTCGAGGCGGCATTGCTGGCCGTGCACGGACTCCTTCATCTCCTGGGATGGGATCACGCCACCCCTGCCGAGGCGGCCGAGATGGAGGCTCTGACCCAGGCCTGCCTGACCCGGGCCGGCCTTCCGAGGGTCACCGGCCGACTGGCCGGCTCTCAATAAACTTGGATGACTGCCTGCGGCCGAAGCCGCCGGCTTTGCCCTGCCCATGAACAGTGAAGTCCGCACCTCGAGCGATCTGGTCGTGGTCGGCCTCGGCAACCCGGGGCCGGAATACGAACACACCCGCCACAACGTGGGCTGGCGCTGCGTGGAAGCCTTCGGAGAGCGCCTGGGCATCGGGCTCACGCGCCGGCGCTGGCGCTCGCGCGTCGGCTCCGGATACGCGGGGGGCCGTCGTGTCTGGCTCCTCGAGCCGCAGACCTTCATGAACATGAGCGGGAGGGCCGTCAAGGAGGCGCTCCGCGACCTGGAGGTCCCAATCGACTCGCTCTGGGTGGTCCACGACGAGATGGACCTGCCGCTGTGCCGCCTCCGGATCCGGGTCGGCGGTTCCGGCGCCGGCCACAACGGCATCGGCTCGATCGTCGCCGCTGTCGGCACTGACGGATTCGTCCGGTTTCGGGTGGGAGTCGGAAAGCAGCCCGCCCCCGGAAGCGCGGTGGGCGCCCGCCACGTGCTGGGGCGCTTTGCGAAGGCCGAGGCGGATGCCGTCGACGCCGTGGTCTGCGGGGTAGGCTGCGCGCTGGAGACCGCCCTGCAGCACGGTCTGAGCCGGGCCATGGAGCTTTACAACCGCAGTGGATCTCTAGGCTGCGAGGAGATACCGTGAGCACCGTGAGCGAACGGCTGTTCGAAGGCCCACTGAAGGAGTGGCTGACCAATTCATCCCTCACCCTTGCGGGGAGGGTAGGGAGGGGGTCCGCCGGCGCCGGCTCGAGCGACGGCTCCCCGGTCCTCCGTCTGCAACGGCTGCCAAGGTCAGCCTGGCCGATCGTGGTCGCGACGATAGCCCGGGCAGCGTCGGAGCAGCGGAGGTCGCTGCTGGTTCTGGCCCCGGGACCTGCCCGTCTGCTTGGTGAGCTCCGGCGCTGGCTCGCGGGTCGACCGTCCTCCTACCAGTTCCCCGAGGTCACGGTGTCGTTCCTGGACCGTCCGCCCGCCTTCGACGAGACCGTGGCTCAGCGCCTGGAGGCGCTGGCCGCCCTGGCAGGCGCGCGGCCGGCCTCCGGGGAGGACGGGGCACCTGCGGGCGAGCCCGCCGTGGTGGTCTCCTCCAGGCGCGCAATGATGCGCATGACGGTTGCAGCCGAGGACCTGGCGGCGACGACCCTTGTCCTGCGGGCTGGGTTGCGGGCCGACCCAACCGCGCTCGCTGCGCGGCTGGTCGAGCTTGGCTACGCCCGCGAGCCGCTCGCCGAGGTGGCCGGCCAGTTCGCGCTTCGGGGCGGGATCTTGGACGTCTTCCCGGCGGCGTCCAGGTCGCCGGTGCGGGCGGAGTTCTTCGGTGACGAGATCGAGACCGTGCGCATCTACGACCCGCGCAACCAGCGCTCGATCATGGCGATCCCGCGGGCCACGGTGAGGCCGGGCCGCGAGCTCCTTCTTGGGGAGGAGCGGGGGCGTGGCGCCGCCTCCAGGCTCCGCGCGGAAGCGGTCCTCGAGGGCCTGCGCTCCGACGTCCGCAGCAGCTGGGAGGAGGACCTGGCCCGGCTCGAGGACGGCGCGGCATTTCCGGGAGTCGAGCTGTTCGGCGCCTACCTCGATCCTCGTCTCGGCTCTCTGCTGGATCATCTCCCCCCGGACCTGGTGGTGGTCGACCTGGAGCCGGGCCGGCAGCATGCCGAGGCGCGCGAGCTGGAGCAGGAGACCCTGATGCTCGCCGAAGCGGAGGCAGGGGATGGCGAGCTGCCTCGCGGCTTCGTGCCGCCCATGGTGCCTGTCGACCGGCTGGCCGTGGTCCGGGGGCGGGCGCTGGTGTCGGCCACGACAGGCGAGGCTGAGGATGCGGTGGACCTGCGCTGGCGCGAGCTGGAACCGCTGGTCGGCCGCCCCCGCGCTGTCGCCGAGCTGCCCGAGCTTGCGGCATCGGCAACGGTCATCCTCGCCAGCGAACAGGGCGACCGCGTCGCCTCGCTCTTGACCGAAGCGGGCGTGGCCTCGGCCGCCCAGCTGCCGGAGGTCGATCTCGACGTTGACCTTGAGCTGGACATCGGCCTCAGGAGGGCGGACGTCGACGTGTCGGCCGGTGTGGCGAACTCCGACGCTGGTTTCCACCTCTACTCAGACGCCGAGCTGTTCGGCCGGATCCGGCGGACCGCGGTCCGGCCGGCGCGTCGGACGACGCGCGGCGAGGCCACCTTGCACCTCGAGTACCAGCCTGGTGAGCTGGTCGTCCACGTCGACCACGGCATCGCCCGCTTCAACGGAATGCGGCTCCTGGATTCCGAGGACCCGGAGACCTCGGGAGTCCTCATCCAGCGCGAGTATCTCGAGCTGGAGTACGCGGACCAGGACAAGCTCTTCGTTCCGGTCGAGAACCTGGACCGAGTCCAGAAGTATCTCGGTGGATCGGACGAGCGGCCTCCGCTCCATCGCCTGGGGACCGGCGACTGGGAACGCGCTCGCTCCCGAGCCAAGAAGAACGTCCAGGACGTGGCCGAGGACCTTCTGAAGCTGTACTCGCAGCGGGAGGCGCGGCCCGGATACGCCTTCGCGCCTGACACGCCCTGGCAGGGGGAGCTGGAGGACTCCTTTCCTTACGAGGAGACGCCCGACCAGCTGCAGGCGCTGGCCGACGTCAAAGCCGACATGGAGGCGGAGCGGCCCATGGACCGCCTGCTCTGCGGAGACGTCGGGTTCGGCAAGACCGAGATCGCACTGCGGGCCGCCTTCAAGGCCGTGATGAGCGGGCGCCAGGTGGCGCTGCTCGCACCCACAACTATTCTCAGCCAGCAGCACTTCCTGGTCTTCTCCGAGCGCCTGCGCAATTTTCCCGTCACCGTCGAGGTGCTCTCCCGCTTCCGCACCGACGAGGAACAGAAGCAAACTCTGGCCGGGCTCAAGGCCGGCACCGTCGACATCGTGATCGGGACCCACCGGCTGCTTCAGCGAGACGTCCGCTTCAAGCGCCTGGGCCTGCTGGTGATCGACGAGGAGCAGCGCTTCGGCGTCATGCAGAAGGAGCGCCTCAAGCGGATGCGGGCCAACCTGGACGTACTGTCGCTGTCGGCGACGCCGATCCCGCGAACCATGCACATGGCCGTGGCGGGGATCCGCGACATGACCGTGATCCAGACCCCACCCGAGGATCGCCAGCCGATCAAGACGTACGTCACCGCGGATGACGACACCCTGGTCAAAGAGGTCATAGAGCGGGAGCTGGACCGCGGGGGCCAGATCTTCTATGTGCACAACCGGGTGCGCACCATCGACCGCGCGGCTCAGCGCGTCGGTCGCCTCGTACCCTCCGCACGCATCGCGGTCGGCCACGGCAAGATGCCCGAGGACCAGCTGGCGCGTGTCATGGTGGATTTCTCGAAGGGCCAGCACGACGTCCTCGTGTGCACGACGATCATCGAATCCGGCCTGGACATCCCGAACGTCAACACCATGGTCGTGGAGCGTGCGGACCGGTTCGGCCTTTCACAGCTCTATCAGCTGAGAGGTCGGGTCGGACGGTCCGGCAAGCGCGCCTATGCCTACTTCCTCTACGACCCAAAGAAATCCATGACCGAGGCCGCCGACAAGCGGCTGGACGTCATGCAGGGGCTGCACGAGCTGGGCCAGGGTTTCAAGATCGCTCTCCGAGACCTCGAGATACGCGGCGCCGGTAACCTCCTCGGCGTGGAACAGCACGGTGCCATCGCGTCGGTCGGATTCGAAATGTACCTGCAGATGCTGCAGACGGCCGTCGCGCGCCTGCGCTCCGGAGGGGAGGAAAGAGAGGTCGGGGACGTGCTCTCGACGCCCGAGATCAACGTCGATCTGCCGCTGGACCACTTCTTGCCTCGCTCCTACATCCGGGACGAGCGCCTCCGTCTGGGGGCCTACCGCGAGCTGGCCGCCACTGAGGACGAGAGGGAACTGGAGGCGGTGCTGCGCTCGCTGCGCGACAGGTACGGTCCACCACCGGCTCAGCTCGCCAACCTGGTCTACTCACTTCAGGTCAAGTTGAAGGGGCAACAGCTCGGACTCCGAGCGCTCACCGCCGACGGCCGCGACATCGTGATCCGTGTGGATCCGGATCGGCTGCTCGACGTGGAGGAACTGCAGAGGCGCTTCAGCGGACGTCTCATCGTGAGGCCCAATCGTCTCCTCTTCCGGCGCCAGGGTGACGGCTGGAAAGAGGACTTGATGCGGATGCTGGAGGCGATGGGAGAGCTCTATAAATCGGCCGCGGTTCCGGCCCATGTCTGAGTCCAGCCGCCCGCCGGCGCACCAGACCGATGATGCGGCCGGCAGGCCGTATCCACCGGGCGTGGAGGCCGTCTTCGAGATCGCCCGCCGCCTGCGCGCTCCGGACGGCTGCCCCTGGGACCGGGAACAGACTCCTGAGTCGCTTCGGCCCTACCTGCTCGAGGAAACGTACGAGCTTTTGGAGGCGATCGATCAAGGGCACGAGGACGGGAAGGTGATCGAGGAGCTCGGCGACGTGCTCCTGCAGGTGGCGATGCACTCGGCCATCGCCGAGGAACAGGGCAGGTTCGACGCGGCGCAGGTTTCCGAAGCGGCGGCCGCCAAGATGGTCGCGCGGCATCCACACGTGTTCGGTGACGAACAGGTCGCCGACGCCGAGGAGGTGCTGACCAACTGGGAGCAGCGGAAGGCCGACGAGGCCGCGCGCTCCGGTCGCGGTCACGAGACGCCCCTGGACCGCGTACCGGTCGCGCTCCCGGCGCTGGCCTGGACCTACGGAATGCAAAAGCGAGCGGCGCGCGTCGGTTTCGATTTCCAGACCCCGTCGGGAGCCGCGGAGGCAGTTTCAGAGGAGGCCCACGAGCTCGCGGCCGCAGAGAACCCGGCAGAGGCGTTCGCCGAGGTGGGGGACCTGCTGTTCGCGGTCGTCAGCCTCGCCCGCAAGCTCCGAGTCGACCCTGAGGACGCGCTGCGTGCAGCGGGACAGCGATTCCGTGACCGATTCGCGGTCATGGACGCGGAGGTTCGATCCCGGGGTATTTCGTATCGCGATCTGGACGCCGAACAGATGGCCGCCATCTGGAACAGCAGTCGCTGAACAAGACTTCACCGGGGACCGCGGCCGATGCTATAGTCCGAACGCGGCTTCCAACGTTGCAGCACCGTCACACCCAACGTCTTCCAGAGAAATGCGACAAAGAAGAGCTTCTGCCAGCAATGGCGCGCTGCGGCCACGCAGCCTGCGCGCCTCTCGAGAGGTCCTCCTCCTCGTGGGGCTTGCGCTGGTTGCGATCTGGATCGTCTGGGCCTTCGCCCAGGAGGTCTTTCTCAGCTACCAGCTGACGCGCGAGGC
>JALYYF010000374.1 GCA_030946725.1 Candidatus Dormiibacterota bacterium | reverse complement strand
CAGGTCTCAAGATGGGCCAGCCTAAAACTCTGGACGGCGCGATCGGCTCTGGTAGCGTCATCGAAGTGCCAGAGAGTTTGAAGCGCTTCATAGCGTGGGCGCAGGGCACGCTGCCCTTCCGCCTGGTGACGCGGTACGGCGAGGACGACGGCGGCATCTGGGCCACGATCATCGCCTGGAACGCGTTGACTGCGATCTTCCCGATCGCCCTGGCGCTGGTGGCAATCACCGGATTCATCCTGGGGATCGTCGGCGTCGGAAATCAGATCGTGGTCAACGAAGTCGTCAAGGTCTTCCCCCAGGACGCCAACGCACAGGATGACGCCCTGAAGGCGCTGCGGACGATCGGTGACAAGCCGCTGGTGTTCGCACTGGTGGCGCTGGCCGGCTACCTCTGGACCGCGTCCAACCTGTTCGGCGCCATGGAGGCCGCATTCGACGCGGTCTGGCACTGCGGCCGCCGTCCGTTCGTGCCTCAAAAGCTCATGGCGCTCGGGATGATGGGAATCTTCAGCATTCTGGCTGTGGTCGGCGTGGGCACCGCCGCCTTGCTGCCCCTGCTTCGCCAGATACCCGACGTGCCCAGCTCGGTCACCGATCTGCTCAACTTCCCGCTCCAGCTCGCGGTCGGCGTGCTGGCCGGCTTCATCCTCTTCATGTCCTTCTACTACGTGGTGCCCAACCGCAAGCAGCGCCTGAGCCGGGTCTGGCCGGGGGCTCTTTTCGCCGGTATCGGCTTCGAGCTGCTGACACTGCTCTTCCCCCTCTACATCGGCCTCAACAAGGGCATCAACCAGTTCGGCAAACAGTTCGCCTTTCTCCTCATCCTGCTGGCGTTCTTCTTCTTCCTGGGCCTGATCACCATGTTCGGTGCCGAGCTGAACGCCGTCCTCTTCGAGTCGGTCGAACGGCGGCCCGCCAGGCCGCTGCCCGGCGTCGCACCACCGCCTCCGCCGCGTGGCGCCCGCCTGCGCGGCCCCCGCCGGCTGGTGCTGACGCTTCTCGGCGCCGCCATCGGCCTCTTCGCGGTCTTTCGGCAGTCGGGCAGCAGTCGCTAGCCCGCGTGAGCGTCGGGGTCGTCCTCTTCACCCGTGACCTGCGCGTCCACGACCATCCGGCGCTGGCTGCAGCGGCCCGCACGTTCGACAGGGTGCTGCCGCTCTTCGTGTACGACCGCGCGATCCTGAGCGGCCCTCATGCGGCCCCCAACCGCCTCCGCTTCCTGGAGCAGTCGCTGAACGACCTCAACCGCTCACTCGGCGGCGCCCTGGTCCGGCGCTCCGGGGAGGTGACGACCGAGGCCATGCGGGCCGCTCGCGAGGCCGGAGCCGGGGCGATCTTCCTGAGCTCCGACGTCAGCGCCCTCGCGCAGCGGCGAGAACGGCTCCTGCGTTCGGCCTGCGCAGAGGCCGGAATCGAGCTGCGAACCTTCCCCGGCGTCACGGTGGTGCCTGCTGGAGACCTCCATCCGGCCGGCGGTGACCACTTCCGCGTCTTCACGCCCTACCATCGCGCCTGGTCCGGCGTCCGTTGGCGGAAGCTGGAGCCCCCCGTCGAGAGCCTGCGAACGGCAGACGGCCTACACTCCGCTCCGCCTCCTTCCCCGGCCGGAGGTGTGTCACCCGAGCTGCCCATGGGTGGTGAGACGGCCGGCCGCAGCCGCATGGAAGCCTGGCTGTCGGGCCCGCTGTCCGACTATGCCGCCCGCCGCGACCAGCTCGCCGCGGATGCCACCTCACGCCTCAGCCCCTACCTCCACTTCGGCTGCGTCTCGCCGCTGGAGCTGGCGCTGCGGGCCGGAGAGCTTGGCGGCGACGACTTCGTCCGCCAGCTCTGCTGGCGCGATTTCCATCACCAGGTGACCAATGCGTTCCCGCCGCTCTCCTGGCGGGACTACCGGCGGCCGCGCCGATGGCGCCACGACGACCGGGCGCTCGAGGCCTGGAAGCGAGGACGCACCGGTATCCCGATCGTTGACGCCGGCATGCGCCAGCTGGCGCGGGAGGGCTGGATGCACAACCGCGCACGCCTCCTGGCGGCGTCCCACCTCACGCGCCGCGAGGAGGTCGACTGGCGCGACGGGGCACGTCACTTCCTCGACCTGCTGGTCGACGGGGACATCGCCAACAACAGCGGCAACTGGCAGTGGGTTGCGGGCACCGGCAACGACACCCGGCCCAACCGCGTGTTCAACCCTCTGCGCCAGGCCGGCCGGTTCGATCCCGACGGCGACTACGTGCGCCGGTACGTCTCCGAGCTGGCCGAGGTCCCCGGCCCCACGATCCATCAGCCGTGGAATCTGCCGCCGGCGGTCCGGCGCCGCCTCGACTACCCGGAGCCGAGCTGATCAGCCGCCGACGAAGCTGAGGACCAGGTCGGTGACAAAGCCGGCGAGGAACCCGGTCAGGATTCCCGCGGCTAGCGCCGGGGGCGTGTTGAGCTTCCGGCAGACCGCGAACATCTCGTTGACCACGTAGATCAGGGCACCGCCGGCCAGCGCCAGGAATAGCACGAAGGCGTAGCTGGAAACGAAGTTGTAGCCGATCACCGTCCCCAGGAAGGTGGGGGCGCCGCCGATCAACCCCGCCGCGCCCAGGAACGCCCAGCTTGGCCTCTCCTCCCGGGAAGCCAGAGGCGCCGCCACGCCGAAGCCCTCTGTGATGTTGTGGAGGCCGAAGCCGATCACCAGGACGCCCGTGAAGGCGAGCGCGCCGGCGGCAGCCGACTGTCCGATCGCCAGCCCCTCGCTGAAGTTGTGCATGCCGAGCCCGGTCGCGATCATCAATGCGAGACCGCGAGCCGAGGGCACGCTGGCCGAGGGGGCCGCCACCGCGGCGCCCGGACCGCGGAGCTCGCGGCGTCCGAGCCTGCTGGCGAGGCGGCGGTTGAACCACGTGAGCCCGAGAAGGCCGGCGGTCAGCCCGCCGACGTAGAGCGCCAGCAGGCCCAGGAAGGCGCCCGACTGGCCCTGGTGGACCCTCTCCAGCGCCGCCTTGACCGGTGCGTTCGCCTGACTCAGGATGTCGACGAGCAGGAAGACCAGCACCCCGACCGCAACCGCGTTCAGGAAGCCCTGGAGGCGCACGTCGAGCCCGCGCACCCGGGCGACCGGCAGCCCGAGGAAGATCGTCAGGCCGGCGATGGCACCCATCAGCGCCACGGTGGTGGAGCTCAAGTCGCGTCCTTAGTCGTCATCTAGCGCACTCCATGGTCGCACCCCGTCTGTGAGCATCTGCTAACAGATCGGTTAGTCGATGCTAACGCAGCGGACGCCGGCGGCGTATCAGGACGGTGTAAGCGATCACGCCTGTGGCGAGCAGGATCAGGAGGAGGACGACACCGCCCGAGATCCACCAGGCGGCGGGGACGCCTCGCGCCGAGATGGGCGAGGGAGAGATGTGCGGCACCTTTGGCGTCGCGGCGGGGGGCAGGACCGGCGCCTGTGAAGGGGTGGGTGTGGGGGCTGCCTCCGCCGGCGTGAGGTTGCTGTTGCCCTCGGCGAAGCCCGCCTGGGCGACCTGCTCTTGGTGCGGACCCTGATACCGGAGCACGTAGAGGCCCTGGTTGATGTCGGCCACGTAGATCAGGCCGTCGCGCACGATGGGGTAGCTCCAGGTCAGGGTCGAGGTGGCTCCCAGCTGCGGGTCACGCGCGCCGGGCTCCGCTGCCTGTGGCCGGAACTCGGCCAGGCGGACCGGCTGCGAGGCGTTGGAGACGTCGAACACCTGCAGCCCGCTGGAGTACCAGGTCACGAAGGCCAGGTCGCCGACCAGCGTCGGGTTGTGGCTGGTGTAGGTCCCGGCCGGGCTGGCGGGACAGCTTGCCGCCTCGTCCTCGGGAGCCTTCAAGACGCTCACCTGGCGCGGCTGGGCGGGGTTGGACACGTCCACCAGCCGTGCCGGCCCGCAGGTCGGGGTGGGCAGGTAGCGCTCGTCGGTGACGATCACCAGGTCGCGTCCCGGGAGCGGAACCGCACTGTGGACGTTGCCTCCGGGCAAGGCCGGCAGCGCTGCCGAGCGCGGCGTTAACAGGCTCAGTTGTGGATTCGGCTGGTCGGTGGTGAACTGGGTGCTGTCCGCGACGAGCAGGCCGCCTCTCCAGAGCGCGAGATAGGCGCGGCGGCCGTCGTCGTTCAGCGCGATGGAATGGAGGCTTCCCATGGGCGGGGTCCAGGTTCCGGCCAGTTTCGGAGACGCGGGGTCGGTGGCGTCCACGACCTGCAGGTCGGCGGCGCCTCCGCTGAACATGGTGGTGAACAGCAGCAGCCGGTCGCCACCGGCCTGCTGCCAGAGGTAGAACTCGTGCGGCGGCCGGCTGCCGAAGTCGTAGCCGCC
>JALYYF010000355.1 GCA_030946725.1 Candidatus Dormiibacterota bacterium | reverse complement strand
GCCGGCGGTCTCGAAGTCCCCCATCTCGGAGTCGGAGTCGGGGTCCACCAGCCCTCCCCTGCGCTCGGCCTGCCGCAGGAACTGATCGAAGACCCGCTCGGCCTCGTCGCCGGTCTCGTACTCCCAGAACTCGGCGTCGGCGACGTCCATGCCGCCGGTCTCGTCCACGCCATGACGGAACACGTGGCTGCGGTCATTCAGTTTCTCTTTGAAGAGGGAGAGGAACTGTCCGCCGGCGAGCTCGGCGCGGCGATCCGATTCCTCGCTGTTCTCCAGCTCCCAGAGCTGGGTCATGATCTGCTGGTCACTCATTTCCATGGCGCTTAACATACGAATCCCTCTTCCCATACGACGTCGGTCGAACTAATGTTTGCCCATGCCTAGCGCACTCGAGCTCTTCTCGCCCCCCGCTCGCGAGTGGTTCTCCGACACGTTCGAGTCGCCCACCGAAGTCCAGGAGCAGGGCTGGCGCGCGGTCGCGGGCGGTCAGAACACGTTGATGACCGCGCCCACGGGCAGCGGCAAGACGCTGGCCGCCTTCTTCTGGTGCCTGGACCGGCTGGCCGGCGAGCCGCAGCCTCCGGCCGCCGAGCGCTGCCGCGTGCTCTACGTCTCGCCCCTGAAAGCGCTGGCTGTGGACGTGGAGCGGAACCTGCGCGCACCGCTGGCCGGTCTCCGCTCACGCTCCGAGCGGCTGGGACTCCCACCGCCCCAGCTCGCCGTCGCCATACGGAGCGGCGACACGCCGGCCGAGGAGCGCCGGGGGATGGAGCGCACGCCACCCGACATCCTGATCACGACGCCCGAATCGCTCTACCTGCTCCTGACCAGCGCCGCCCGCCGGATACTGAGGAGCGTCCGCTGGGTGATCCTGGACGAGATCCACTCGGTGGCCGCGACCAAGCGAGGAGCGCACCTGGCCATCAGCCTCGAGCGCCTCTGCGCGCTCACCGATTCGGAGCCCCAGCGAATCGGGCTCTCCGCCACCCAGCGGCCCCTCGAAGAGGTCGGCCGCTTCCTCGTCGGTGCCGGCCGGAGCGTCGAGATCGTCGACGCCGGGCGCCGGAAGACCATGGAGATCCGGGTCGAGGTCCCCGTCGAAGACATGGCGAACCTCGAAAGCGGCGTGCCCGATGCCCCCAGCGGGCCGGCGGCGGTCTGGGGCGGGGAGTTGCCCGCGCCGCGCCGGTCGATCTGGCCCGCCATCTACCCGCGGGTGCTGGAGCTGATCCAGGAGCACCGCTCGACCATCCTGTTCGTGAACTCGCGGCGGCTGGCCGAGCGGCTGGCCGCCCGGCTCAACGAGCTGGCCGAGGAGGAGCTGGTGCTCGCGCATCACGGTTCGATCGCGCGCGAGCAGCGGATGGTGATCGAGGACAGGCTCAAGGCCGGGACGCTGCGCGCGCTGGTGGCGACCTCCTCGCTGGAGCTGGGCATCGACATGGGCGCAGTGGACCTGGTCATCCAGGTCGAGTCCCCGCCCAGCGTGGCCACCGGCATCCAGCGCATCGGGCGTGCCGGCCACTCCGTCGGAGAGGTCTCCCGCGGCACCATCCTGCCCAAGTTCCGCGGCGACCTCCTGGAGACCGCGGCCGTGGTCGAGCGGATGCTCGCCGGGCGGATCGAGACCACGGTGGTGCCCTCCAACCCGCTGGACGTGGTCGCCCAGCAGGTGGTGGCGATGGCCGCGCTGGATGAGTGGCAGGTCGAGGACATGCGCAATTTGATCCGCCGCGCCCACCCTTTCCGAGATCTCGGCGAGCGCTCCTTCGAGGCGGTCCTGGACATGCTCAGCGGGCGCTATCCGTCCGAGGAGTTCGCCGAGCTGCGCCCGCGGATCGTCTGGGACCGGATCAAGGGAACAGTCCGGGGCCGCGCCGGCAGCCACCGCCTGGCCGTCACCAACCCGGGCACGATCCCCGACCGCGGCCTCTACACCGTCAACCTCCTGGAGGACGGCCGCCGGGTGGGCGAGCTGGACGAGGAGATGGTCTTCGAGACGCGCCCCGGCGAGAGCTTCGTCCTGGGCGCCTCGACCTGGAAGGTCGCGGACATAACCGCCTCCCAGGTGCTGGTGACCCCGGCCCCCGGAGAGCCCGGGAAGATCGCCTTCTGGCACGGGGACTCGCTCTCCCGCCCGGCCGAGCTGGGCCGTGGGCTGGGTGAGCTGACCCGGGAGCTCCGCTCCCTGCCGGCTGAAGCGGCGGAGCGGCGGCTGATGGAGCGCGCGGGCTTCGACGAGCGGGCCGCGCGCAACCTCGTCGCCTACCTGGACGACCAGGCGGCCGCCACCGGCGCGGTCCCCGACGACCGGACCATCGTGGTCGAGCGCTTCCGGGACGAGGTGGGGGATTGGCGGATCTGCGTGCTCACTCCCTTCGGCGGCCGGGTGCACGCACCCTGGGCGCTGGCGCTGCAGGCGCGGCTGACCCAGAAGCTGGGCATCGAGGTCCAGTCCATGTATACCGACGACGGACTGGCCCTCCGGCTGCCGGACGCCGACCGGCCGGTGGAGGCCGAGGAGCTGACGTTGGAGCCGGAAGAGGTCAGCGACCTGGTCAGCGCACAGCTGCCGGGGTCGGCCATGTTCGCCACTCGCTTCCGTGAGAACGCGGCCCGGGCGCTCCTGCTGCCCAAGCGCCGCCCCGGTCAGCGCACGCCGCTCTGGCAGCAGCGCCAGCGATCGGCGAACCTCCTGCAGGTCGCCGGGGGTTACGCGGACTTCCCGATCCTGGTCGAGACCTACCGCGAGTGCCTGGCCGACGTCTTCGACCTCGACTCGCTGAAGGAGCTGCTGGCCGGCATCCGCTCGCGCCAGGTCCGGGTCGTCTCGGTGGAGACCGACCGCGCCTCACCCTTTGCCGCCTCACTGCTCTTCGACTACGTCGGGCAGTTCATCTACGAAGGCGACGCGCCGCTGGCGGAGCGCCGGGCGCAGGCACTGACGCTGGATCGCGAGCTGCTCTCCGAGCTGCTCGGCACCGAAGAGCTCCGCGAGCTGCTCGACCCGGCGGCCCTGACCGAGCTGGAGCTGGAGCTGCAGGGTCTGAAGCCCGAGCGCTGGCCCAGGGACGCCGACGAGGCGCACGACCTGCTGGCTCGGCTCGGAGAGCTGTCCGCCGAGGAGCTGGGGGCCCGCGGCGTGCAGCCGGAATGGCTGTCGGCCCTTGAGTCGGAGAGGCGCGCCTGCCGGGTCAGGATCAGGCGCGGCGAGTGCTGGATCGCCGCCGAAGACGCCGGACGCTACCGCGACGGGCTGGGTATGTCGCCCCCGGCGGGACTGCCCGAGGTGTTCCTGGAACCGGTGGCCCAGCCGCTGGAGTCGCTGCTGCGACGCTGGGCTCGGACCCACGTTCCCTTCCTGGCCGCCGACGCCGCCGTTCGGTGGGGTCTCTCGACCGAGCGCGTGGAGGCGGCCATCCGCCAGCTGGTCAGGCGCGGGGAGGTGCTGGAGGGCAGCTTCCGGCAAGGGGTGGCGCAGCGGGAGTACTGCCATCCGGACGTCCTCCGCGCCCTCCGCCGGCGATCCCTCGCCGCGCTGAGGCGAGAGGTCGAGCCGGTGACCGCGGACGTCCTGGCACGCTTCCTTTCCGCCTGGCACGGGATCGAGACCGAGGTGGCCCGGCCTGAGCGCGCGGGCGGCGGGCCGCGTCTCACCGGCGCCAGGTCTGCCGAGGCGCGTACGCAATCTCCGGACCGGCTGCTGGAGTGCGTGTTCACGCTGCAGGGGCTTGCGCTGCCGGCCTCGGTGATCGAGCGCGACGTCCTCCGGGCGCGGGTGCCGGGCTACCGGCCTGCACAGCTCGACGAGCTGGTGTCCATGGGGGAGGTGGTCTGGGTCGGCCGCGGGCCGCTGGGGCCCGGCGACGGGCGGGTCGCGCTCTACCTGCGAGCCGACGCTCCTCGCCTTCTCGGCGACCAGCTGGAGCCGCCGGCGGGGGAGCTGCACGAGAAGCTTCGCGCCCACCTCGACAGACGGGGCGCCAGCTTCTTCCGCGACCTCTACGGGGCCGCGGGCGGCGGCGACCAGGACGCCATCCTCGACGCGCTCTGGGACATGGTCTGGGCAGGTGAGGTCACCAACGACACCTTCGCTCCGCTCCGCCTGCTCGGCTCCCCCTCCAAGCGGACGAGTGGCGTACGGCGACCGGCGCTCCTGCGTCTCAACCAGCCGCGCGCTTCGGGTCGATGGTCGCTGGTCCGCGACCTGCTCGACAGCGCTCCTCCTCCCACCGAGCGGCTCTACGCCCAGGCCGGGGCCCTGCTCCAGCGGCACGGGGTGCTGACCCGTGAATCGGTCGTCGGCGAGGGCTGGTCCGGTGGCTTCGCCGCCCTCTACCCGGTCCTGCGGGCGATGGAGGAGGCCGGGAAGATCAGGCGCGGCTACTTCGTGGATGGCCTGGGGGGCTCGCAGTTCGCCCTTCCGGGGGCTGTGGACAGGCTGCGCGGTCTGCGCGAGCCGGACGGACGAGTGCTGGCGATGGCCGCGACCGACCCGGCCAACCCATACGGGACCGTCATCCCCTGGCCGGACGGCGAGGGCCGGATGGCACGAGCGGCCGGGGCCTTCGTGGTCCTCGACTCAGGCGAGCTTCGGCTCTACCTGGAGCGGGGCGGCCGGTCGCTGCTGACCCGCGGGCAGGTCCGGCCGGATCACCTGCGGGGGCTGGTGGCCGCGGCGATCCGGGCCGGGAAGGTCGAGGTGCAGCGGGTGGACGGCACGCCGACGCGGCAGTCTCCACTTGCGACCGTCCTCGGCGAGGCCGGCTTCGGCGCCAGTCCTCGGGGCATGGTGGTCTGGCCACGCAGTGCCTGAGGGAGACACGATCTGGCGCACGGCGGCCGCCCTGCGCGAGCGAGTCGGAGGCCTCACGTTGAAGGACGTGCGTCCGGAGGGTCTCGCTCGGTTGAAGGGGCGAGAGCTGGAGGGCGTCGAGGCCCGCGGGAAGCACCTCTTCATGCGGTTTGCCGGAGGGTGGCAGCTGCACTCGCACATGCGCATGACCGGTTCCTGGCACGTCTACCGACCCGGTGAGCGCTGGCGCCGGCCCGAGCGCTACGCCAGGGCGGTGCTGGACTTCGAGCAGTGGGTCGCCGTCTGCTTCGCGGCGCCGGTGATGGAACTCGTGCGCGACGAGCGGGAGTCAGTCGGCCACCTCGGCCCGGACGTCCTGGCGGACGACTTCCCGCTCGAGGCGGTGGTGGCCCGGGCGCGGGCGATCGGTCCCCGTCCGCTCGCCGAGCTGCTGCTGGACCAGCGGGTTTGCTCCGGGATCGGGAATGTGTACAAGTGCGAGTCGCTCTGGCAGCTGCGACTCGACCCCTGGCGATCCAGCGCCGACGTCGATGACGAGCAGCTGGCGCGGCTCTTCGACACGGCCCGGGCGCTGATGCGCCGGAACATCACCCCGGGATCGACCATCGACCGGAGGTTCCCCGGCTCCGGCCGTGCGGCCGTCCACGGCCGCCGCGGACGCCCTTGCCCCCGCTGTGGCACGCCAGTCCGCTCCCGCCAGCAGGGCGAGCAGGCCCGCTGGACCTACTGGTGCCCGAGATGCCAAAAGACTCTCCCCCGCGACGTCGGGGGGGTACCCGGCGGAGCCGGGGGAGGGGGCGCTGCGAAGTCCGCGAGCTCCCAATGAATGGTTTCCAGGACCGGTCGTGGTAGGGCCGTCGATCCCAGTCAACGGCTGTGCTTTGGAAGTACGCGACCCCCTCCCCCGGCCGCGGGCCGGGTACTCCCCCGACTTCGCGGGGGAGAGAGTCGTCCTCCTGCCTGCTACCGCCTAAGCAGCTTGCGGAGACCGTCCACCGATAGAGCCCCCGGCCCTGCCAGCCCGATGGTCGCGGCGGCGGTGCCCAGCAGCAGGGCGAACTCGTAGCCACCCTGCCCGTAGAAGCCGACCTTCCAGTGAGCCTTGCGAATAGCCACCGCCATGTTGACCACAACCGCGGCCGAGGCCAGCCGCGTGAACGCCCCCAGGATGAGCAGCAGTCGTCCCCCGAACTTGGTCAGCCCGGATGCGTATGCGGCGAGTTCGGGTTGAGGTACTTCCATGCGGCGCAGCGCCTGAGCGAATCCTTCCGGGCCGCTCCTCTCCACGGCGGCGGGGAAATTCGACCCCATCAGCCTCGTTAGCGGTTCCGGCGGTTTCCGGCCCGGGCCTCCGAACAATTTGGGGTAGCCATGTGCCATCAGGGTGCCGCCGGCAACCAGCCGCAAGAGCAGAAGGGCGACGCTCGTCATGCTTCAGACAATCTACGACTCTCGCCGACCAGCGATCGCTTGTCACCGATGACCTGGACCGTATATCCTCCCGCGCAGTAGAAGGAAGGGACGCGCCGTGCCGGCGCGGACCGTAAACGGTCC
>JALYYF010000308.1 GCA_030946725.1 Candidatus Dormiibacterota bacterium | reverse complement strand
GGTGTGCTGGTGAGCAGCGACCTGGGCGAGCTCTTCGCCTTCTGGGTGGTGGCGGGCCTGGCCTCCTATCTCCTGCTGGGTCAGCGCTGGGGGACGGAGGCGGCCGCCAGGGCCTCCCGGCTGGCGCTGGGACTCCCCTTCCTCGGCGACATGGCGCTGCTCAGCGGCATCGGCTTTCTCTATTCGAGGTTCGGCTCGATCGACCTGACCAAGCTGCCGCCGATGCTGCACACCACGCCGGGAGTCGGCCTCAAGTCGCTGACCCTGATCTTCCTGCTGCTCTTCGCAGCGGTGTTCATCAGGGCATGCCTGTGGCCATTCACCGCCTGGCTTACCGCCTCGGTCGACGCCCCTGCCTCACTGCTGGCGCTGGTCGCCGGGGTCTGGCCCATCCTGGCCGGCTCTCTGCTCCTGCGCTCGCTGCCCATCCTGGGAGCCGCCGGACCGCAGGCGTCCCGTGCCGCCGAGATCGCGCTCGGAGTGGCCGCCGTGGCGGCGCCGCTGCTGGGGCTGATCGGCACAGAGCTCCGGCGCGCGCTCCTGCTGGCCAGCTCGGGCGCCGTCGCTCTCGCCCTTCTGGCCGTGCTCTACCCGGCGACCGTCGCGGCTGGCTTCACCGCCCTCATCGCCGTCGCGCTGGGCCGGGCGGGGGCGATTCTGAGCGCCGCCGCGGCGGTCAATGCGATGCGAACCGTCGACCTGCGTCAGATGGGCGGCGCCTGGGTCCGTATGCGCGCGACGGCTGTCGGGCTGATGCTGTCGGCGGCGGCTGTGAGCCTGGGGCCGGCGGCGGCCGCGGCGCGCCCAGCCTCCCTGGAATGGATTCCGCTCGGCGCCGGCCTTTTCCTGGTCGCGCTTTCAGCCTGGCGGGTAAGCCTGGCGGTGGCCAGCGGTCCGCTGCGACGCCGGCGCGCGTTCGAGCCGGACCGAGTCCGGGAGGCGCCGGGATCCGTGACCGGTACAGCCATCGTCGCGGGGCTGGTCGGCCTCGCCGCCGTCGTGCTCTCTTTCCTTCCAGCCTGGGTTGCATATCTGGATCCAGCCAGGCACGATCATCCCGCAGTGGGAACAGACGTTCTATCGGTGGTCCCGGCCCTGGCCGGCACTGCGGTCGCAGCGTTCCTGTTCATGCTGCGCAAGGATCGTTCTCTGGCGCTCGCAGGGGTCCTGGGCGCCCGGCTCGGGACGGCCTGGGCCATCGCGGCCGTGCTGGTCGGTCGCTACCTCGAGCGTCCCGGCTCCGCCGCGGTGGACGAGGTGGAGGGCGTTGCCCTTCCGGCCGCGGAGTCGGGGTTGGGCCGAGCGGCGGGCGCCGCCGGAGCCTTGGCCGGGCGTCAGCTGCCCTGGCTCACGGTGGTCGCCCTGGCCGCGGTGGTGCTGGCTGTGGTACTCGGGGTCGCGGCCTCCGGTGGCCGGCCGTGAGCATGCTCTCCCTGCTGGTCGCGATCCATGTCCACGGCGCGGGCATCTTGCTTGCGCTGTCGCAGCCGTTGGCGGCGGCCCGGCTCTGGCTGGAGACGGTTGGACAGCCGTTGCCCTCGCCGTCGCCCAGCGCCACGCCGGCCACATTCGGGGCGGGTGTCTTCAGCTTCTCGTTCCTGCTGAGCCCGATGATCTGGGGCCCGGCTCTGATGGCCGTGGTGATCGGGCTCATGCCGAATCCCCGCGGCCGCTACGAGCGCTGGTTCCTGGGCATCGCGCTGGCCACCAGCATCAGCGTGTTGGGGCTGACTCTGATCGGGTACCAGCAGTTCCAGGCCTTCACCACCGGCCTCCAGTTCGAAGAAAAGCTGCCCTGGCTGCCCGCTCTGGGCATCAGCTATCACCTCGGCGTGGACGGCATCGGGGTCTCCATGCTGCTCTTGAGCGCGCTGGTCGGCGTGTGCGCCGTGGTCGCCTCCTGGGAGGTCCGCGACCGCCCTCGCTCCTATTTCGCGCTGCTGCTGCTGCTGGAGGCGGCCATCAACGGGGCGGTGGTGGCGAGGGACTTCTTCCTGTTCTTTCTGTTCTGGTCGGCTGCGGCGGTGCCGCTCGCCCTCCTGGTGGCTGGTTGGAGCGACTCGCGGCGGAGCCCCGGCGCAGTCTGGCGGCTGCTCGGCCACTGGGGCCTGGGTTCGGCCGCGCTGCTCACGGCCGGCCTGCTGCTCTACCGAGCGGCCGGAGGTTCCGACTTCGACCTCGACACCCTGACCAGGGCCACTCCCTCGGCGCGGGTGGAGCTCGTCATCGCGATCCTTCTGGTGGTGGCCGCCGCCAGCAGGCTTCCCCTGGTGCCTCTGCACGGCTGGGCGCGCGAGGCGCTCGCGGAGGCCCCGGCGGGAGTCGCCATCCTGGCCACGGGAGCGGCCGCCCGGCTGGGCGGATACGTCCTCATAAGGTTGATGGCGGCCGGCGAGCACAACGCCTCCCGCACGGTGGCGCCTTACCTGGCGGGACTGGCCGTGCTCACAGTCGGCTATGCGGCGCTGGCGGCCTTCAGAAGCCGCGATGTACGGAGGCTGGGCGCGTACCTGGCCCTCGTCCCGGGCGCGATCACCACGCTCGGCGTGGCCGGTTTGAGCCCGCTCTCGCTGGAGGGCGCCGTGCTCTCCCTCTTCGCCGGCGGGCTGGCTGCGGCGCTTGTGGTGGGTGCCACCGCGACGCTCTCTGAGCGCGCGCAGACACGAAGCCTCACTCTTGCCGCCGGCCTGGCCGGCCGGGCGCCGAAGCTTGCCTGGCTGCTCCTCGCCGGGGCGGTATCCGTCCTCTGCGTCCCATTCCTGGCCACATTCCCGGCCGGGCTGATGATCTTCCTGGGTTCGTTCCGCAACCAGCCGGTGGCCTCCTTCCTGGTCGCCGGGGGCCTTGTCCTGTGCGCCGCGGCCGTCGGCTGGATGCTGCACCGGGTTCTCTTCGGCGCCGCCAACCCCGATGCTCCGTCAGCCGCGGATGCGTCGCTCTCGGAGTCGTGGTACCTCGGCATACTCGTCGGGACCCTGCTCTGGGTGGGCCTGGTCCCGAGCGGCCCCAAGCTCTTCGGGGTGCCGCTCTTCGATCCCGGACTGGTCACGGTGGTGAACTCCTCCACGCCAGACCTGACTTCGCCCTACGCCGTCCCCACGCCCACCCCGACCCCCTCGGCCACGCCGAAGGCCTCGCCGTCTCCGGGAGTCAGCCCTTCGCCCGCGGTCTCGCCGGGCGCCAGTCCCTCGCCGGCGCCGTGAGAATCACAGTTCTGCTCCCCGAGCTGCTGGTGGGCGGTGGCGCACTGGCCCTGGTCCTGGCCGGCCGGCTGCGCATCGTCCCCACCCGCTGGCTGGCGGTCGGTGCGCTGCTGGTCACCGTGGTTGCCCTCGCCCTCGAGCTCTGGCTGGGAGCGCAGATCGGCACGCTCTTCGCCGGTGGCTGGCAGCAGGACCGCTTCTCGCTCTTTGCCAAGGCCGCCCTGCTGGTCGCCATGGTGGCCCTGATCGGTAGCAGCGACTGGGACGCCGAGTCGCTGGCGGACATCCTGCCGCTCTCGTTCCTGGCCGTCTTCGGCGGGATGGTCGTGGCCTCGGCCACCTCGCTGCCGGGGGTCTGGGCGGGGCTCGAGCTCGCCGCCCTGAGCGGGGTAGCCGCCGGCGGCCTCGCCACCCGTGAGACCGGTTTGAGGCTGCTCACCGTCTCGGCGCTGGCAGGAGGCTTGATCGCCGTAGGCTTCGCGTTCCTCTACTCGGTGACGGGGGCCTCGACACTCTCAGGGCTCCGGCAGACCCTGATCAACGAACCGGTCACACTGCCGCTGGCGCTGATGACGCTGGTGACTCTGACCGGCGTGGCGATCCGCCTGGGCCTGGCTCCATTCCAGGCCGCGGCGGCGGGCGGCGTCGTCCTGGGCGCCCTGGGCGCCGCTGTCCTGACCGGCCTGACCGCCGGCACCGCCGCCCTGGCGCTCGCGAAGCTGCTCGGCGCCATGTACGGCGCCAACCCGGCCTGGGGCCTCTGGCTGGCGGTGCTGGCGTCATTCGCCATGGTGCTCGGAGGCCTGAGGGCGGTGGCTGTCTCCTCGCCCCGCGCCGTCGTGGCCTGGCTCCTGGTGCAGCAGGTCGGATGGCTGGCCGCCGGGCTGGCCACCCACGACCAGCGTGGGTCCGCCGCCTCGCTCTTCCTGCTCGTCCCGGTGCTCCTGGGCGCGACCGCCGGCCCGCTGCTTGCCGGATCCTCGGACAGCCCCCTGTCCTACGTGGCCGGCCTGGGCAGGAAGGAGCCCGCACGCGCCCTGGGCCTGGCGCTCGTCCTGCTCTCGCTGGCGGGCGTGCCGCCGCTGGCCGGATTCTTCGGGGAGTTCACGGTGGCGGTCGAGCTGGTGCGCTCCGGCCTCGGCTGGGTCCTCGCCTGCGGGCTGCTCGGATCGCTGCTCTGCACGGCCGCGGTGGTACGGACACTGCGACTCTTCTACCTCGAGCTCAGTCCCGAGGAGAGCCGGGGCTCCGTCTCCCGCCGCCCCGTCACCTGGGCGGCCGGTCCATTCATCCCGGCCGTGCTCGTCCTCGCCTACGGGCTGCTTGCGAATCCCATCCACAACCTGGCTGTTCAAAGCGCGGCCGCGCTGGGACTCCACTGAGAGGCACGATGCTGATGCCGGGGCCGGCACGGGCGCCATCGGGCTCCAGAGACCCTTGAGGCGGCCGACCAGCGCAGGCCTGGCAGGAGCCGCCTGCCTGCTGGTCGGCGACGCCTCCTGGCTTCTCCTCACGGGTCCCCCTGGCATGCCGCTCCTGGCGGTGTGGTTCCTCGCCGCAGCCGCCTTTGGAGCCTTCCTCCCCGGATGGGCCAATCAGGTGAGCATGGTTCGCGCCCACCTTGCCGGACCGGGCCTCATCTATGCCCTTTCGCCCCGGAGCTTCGGCCTGCTCGCCGTCACGGTCGCGCTGGCGGGGCTCACCGACCTCCTGGACGGTGCCGTCGCCCGCCGTTTCGAAGGCGTCAGCTCGCTGGGTGGCGCGCTCGACCCAGTGGTCGACGGGGTCTTCTTCGGGGCGGTGGCCATCGGGCTCGCGGCTGGCGGAGCCTACCCGCCCTGGCTGGCGGCGGTGGTCGTGCTTCGCTACCTGATCCCGGCTTTGGCCGGCGGCGTCCTCCTGCTCTGGGGGCGCCGGCCCAGGCTGAGCCACACGCCTCTGGGACAGGGTTCCACGATGCTGATTGCGATCCTGCTGGGGGGAGCCGGGCTGCTGCGGGCGCTCGGCCAAGACACCGGCACCCTGCTGACGTTCTCGGAGGTACTGATTCCCGTGGGCGCGCTGGCCACCTTCGGGAACCTGTTGTGGGCCAACCGGCACTCGATAGGTGGTTCGGGGGCGCCGCGGGGTGGGTAGACTTGGGGTGGCCGCGCTAGATGGGGAGCTGGCGGTTCCCTGCACCGGCAATCCGCCACAGCCGGGTCGAATTCCCCGCCGAGGTCCAGCCTTTCAGTACGGGCCGGGGTGGAAAGCGTTGAAGGTCGGGACCTGCGCAGCCCGGGTCTTCGAACCCCGTCAGGTCCGGAAGGAAGCAGCGGTAAGGAGGCAACCCGGGGGTGCCGCAGCAATCCTGGCCGGAGCTGGAAGCTCGGGTGCCGCTGGGAGCGCTGTGGTCGACGCGGGGTGCGCGGTCACCCCTTTGCACGCTTCGAGGCGAGGCGCTTGAGCTACCAGACCCTTTACCGAAAGTACCGCTCGCAGACCTTTGCCGACCTGGTCGGTCAGGAGGCGACCTCGCGCGCGCTCCAGGGCGCCATCGCCACCGACCACGTAGCGCACGCCTACCTGTTCTCGGGCACGCGAGGTACGGGGAAGACGTCGACGGCGCGCCTGCTGGCAAAGGCGATCAACTGTCTGCAGCGGTCATCCGGAAATGCCGAGCCCTGCAACAGCTGCGAATCATGCCTGCAGATCGCGACCGGCTCGGCCCTGGACCTGATCGAGATCGACGCCGCCTCCAACCGGGGCATCGACGAGATTCGGGACCTTCGGGAGAAGGTGAACCTTGCGCCGGCGCTGGGGCGGCGCAAGGTCTACATCATCGACGAGGCCCACATGCTGACCAC
>JALYYF010000289.1 GCA_030946725.1 Candidatus Dormiibacterota bacterium | reverse complement strand
GCTGTCGCGGTGCCCAAGCAGGTCTACGACCTCACCGGCTCCTCCGCCTGGGTCGGACTGTCGGGCGCGGTCGCGCTGGTACCGCTGATCATCTTCGGGATATGGGGCGGCGCCATCGCCGACGCCGTCGACCGGCGGCGCCTCCTCCTGGTCACCAACAGCGGGATCGCGGCAACCTCGCTCCTCTTCTGGCTGCAGGCCGCCCAGGGTTGGCACTCGGTCGAGGTCATCTTCACCCTCCTCGCCGCCCAGCAGGCGTTCTTCGGAGTCAACCAGCCGGCCCGCAGCGCCTCAATCCCCCGCCTGGTCCCCATCAGCCAGCTGCCTGCGGCCAACGCGCTGGGCGCCACCGTGATGCAGGGAGGCGCGATCTTCGGGCCCCTGCTGGCCGGCGCGCTGATCCCGGTACTGGGCATATCCCGGCTCTACCTGATCGATTCGGCAGGTCTCTGCCTGGTGCTCTGGGCGGTCTGGAGGCTGCCGTCCCTGCAGCCGCTGGGTGAGAGCGTCGCGAGGGCGGGGATACGGGACGTCATCGCCGGATTCCGCTACCTGACGACTCGCAGCGTGCTCCTCGTGTCCCTGTTGGCGGACCTGATCGCAATGGTCTTCGGGATGCCGCGAGCGCTCTTCCCGGAGCTGGCCCAGCACACCTTCAACGGGCCGGCCGGTGGCAGCCTGGCACTGGGACTCCTCTTCGCCGCCATTCCCGCCGGCGCGGTGCTCGGAGGCATCCTCTCCGGCTCGTTCACGCGCATACGCCGGCAGGGCGTGGCCGTGGTCGCCGCCGTAGTGGCCTGGGGCCTGGCGATCGTCGGCTTCGGCCTTGCCGGCAGCCTGGTGGTCGCCCTTGCCTTCCTGGTGCTGGCGGGCGCAGCGGACATGGTCAGCATGGTCCTCCGCAGCTCGATCCTGCAGGCGGCGGCGGTGGACGAGATGCGCGGACGCATGCAGGGCGTCTACATCGTGGTGGTGGCCGGCGGCCCTCGACTCGCCGACTTCCTGCACGGAACGGCCGGCGCAGCGGTAGGCCCGACCGCGGCCATCGCCGGCGGCGGCGCACTGACAGTGGTCGGGATGCTTGCCGTCGTCGTCTTTCTTCCGGCCTTCCTCGCCTACCGGGCTCCGGTGGCGGCACCTCGCGAACCGGCATCCGAGTCGGCCGGCGGCTGAGCGCCTCGCCGCCCGGCGCCCCGCTCTCGAATCGCAGCTCGGCGCCTCTCAGCCTTCGCGCGCGACGACTTCAGCCGCCTTTCTGATCGCCTCCCAGGCCTGGACGACATGGCGGCGACCGGTCCAGGTGCCCCCGATGGAGATCCGGATCACCAGACGGTCGTCGAGCCGCGTGTGCGTCAGGAAGAGGTCTCCTGAGCGGTTGAGGCGGTCGAGGATGCGCTGATTCACCTCGTCGCCACCGACATGGCGGAAGCAGACGAGGTTCAGGGGAACGGGCGCGGCCAGCTCGTAGCTCGGGTCGGCGCCCACCCAGCCTGCGAACTCCTGGGCGAGCCGCACATGTTCACGCACGTGGCTGCGCAGGGCTTCAGCTCCGTAGCAGCGGATCGTCGCCCACAGCTTCAGTGCCCGGAACCTTCTGCCGAGCGGGATCTGCCAGTCGCGGTAGTCGATGACGGCGCCGGATTCGGTCGCGGAATTTCGCAGGTACTCCGGCAGCACGCTGAGGGCGTGGATGAGCGCGGTACGGTCGGCCACGTAGAAGGCGTCGCAGTCGAAGTTAACCAGCATCCACTTGTGCGGGTTGACGCAGTAGCTGTCGGCGGCCTCCAGCCCGCTGTTGACAAAGCGGAACTCGGGGCAGATCGCGGCGGTCCCACTCATCGCGGCGTCGACGTGCAGCCAGACGTCGTGACGATCGCAGATCTCCGCGATGGAGGCCACCGGGTCGATCGCGTTCGATGAGGTGGTGCCCACGGTGGCCACGACCATGCACGGCACCCGTCCCGCGTCAAGATCATCCACGATCAGCCGCTCCAGGTGGTCCGGACGCATCGCGTACACGCCGTCGACCGCGACCGTGCTGACCGCCTCGGTGCCCAGGCCGGCGATCCGAGCGGCCTTCTCTACGGAGGAGTGCGCTTGCGAGGTCGCGTAGACGACCAGCCGGCGATCCACCCCGACTCGATTCACGAGGCCGTTCGTCGCACGGTCCCTCGCTGCCAGGAGGGCGCAGAGCGTGGCACTGGAGGCGGAGTCCTGGATCACGCCACCCCCCAAGCCCTTGGAGAGGAAGCGTTCCGGGAGGCCCAGCAGCTCGACCAGCCAATCCATCATGTGGGTCTCCAGCTCGGTACAGGCCGGGCTGGTGGACCAGAGCATGCCCTGTACCCCGAGACCCGCCGAGAGCAATTCGGCCAGGATCGAGGGACCGGAGGCGTTGGCCGGGAAATACCCGAAGAACCGCGGCGACTGCCAGTGTGTGATGCCCGGCACGATGATCTCGTCCAAGTCGCGGAGAACCGCCGCGAATGGTTCCGCCGCCTCCGGCGGATGAGCCGGCAGCGCGCGCCGGATGTCGCCCGCCGCCACCTGCGACAGAACGGGGAAGTCTTCGACCCTCTCCATGTAGCGGGCCACCCATTCGACCGCCTCACCGCCCCAGCGCCGAAACTCGTCAGGGGTCATGTGCCGCGGACCGCCGAGTGGCTCATCCGTGGAATCCCGCGGGGCGCCCTCCGGCCTCGTCACCGAACAATTCTCGCCAGACCGGCCACACCACCCCGGCAAACACGTCCGGCTTCCGTCCACGCTGTAATCTGGCACGGGCGTCCGCCCTGGATCGGCCGCCGACTCGTGCCAGGAGGTGTAAGGATGTTCGAGAAGATAGTCCTCGCGGTGGATGGCTCGCAGCAATCGCAAAAGGCGGTGCCGCTCGCCATCGACATCGCCAAGAAATCCGCTGCAGACGTGGTGGTGGTGCACGTCCGCGAACACATGGTCGACCTGGGCGGCGTGTGGGAGCACGAGTCCGAGAGCCGGGCCAGGGCCATCGTGGATGGAGCCTGCAAGGAGCTCGAGGGAGCCGGCGTGACGGCTAATGCGGAGATCCGGCGCAGCCTGGACGGCTCGGGCCGCATCGCGCAGGAGATCATCGACACCGCGGATGAGGAAGAGGCCGATCTGATCGTCATGGGATCGCGCGGCGTATCCAACCTGCGCAGCCTGCTCCTCGGCAGCGTCGCCCATAAAGTTCTCCAGCTGAGCTCCCAGCCGGTATTGATCGCCCGCTGAGCGAGGCGGCTGCCGGCGCCGGTGATCCCTAGCCGAGGAGCCCGGTCGAGCGCCGCGGATGGCGGGCGACCACGCGGCTGTCCGTCCCGATCTGGGTCAGCTCGTCGAGGCGAAATCGCCACGCCGCCTCGATGGAGGGCGCACCCGGTCCCATCAGGGCCGAGCGGCCGCCACCGCCGATAAGCACCGGCGCGAAGTACGCCACGACACGGTCCACCAGGTCGGCTGCCAGGAACGATCCCGACAGGGTCGGTCCGCCCTCGAGCAGCAGGGCGCAGACGCCGCGATCGTGCAGCGCGGTCATGAGGGCCGCGAGGTCCAGCCCTTGCTCGACACGCGGCAGCCTCAGGACCTCGACTCGACCGGCCAGGTGGCCCGCCTCGGCACCCTCCGCGACGGCGATCAGAGCCGGCGCCGGGCCCTCGAAGGCATGCGCGCCAGCAGGTGTCCGCGCGTCGCTGTCCAGCACCACGGCCAGCGGCTGCCGGCGCACGTCGCCGAGGGCGCCGAGGTTCCGGTCGTCGGCACGAACCGTGCCCGAACCCACCACGACTGCGTCGCTCTCCGCCCGGAGACGGCCCCGAGCGTCGACTCGGGCCTCTTCCGAGTTGATCCATCGACTCGAACAGTCCATGGCCGCGACCCGTCCGTCCAGGGATGCGCCGTACACCAGCGTCACGAACGGGCGGTGCCGGGTGACGTACGTCAACCAGGCCTCGCTGATGCGCGCCGCCTCTTCGGACAGCACGCCCGCCTCGACGTGGATTCCGGCCGCGCGCAGAGTCCCCGCACCTCCGGAGGCCAGAGGATGCGGGTCGCGCACGGCAAACACCACGCTTGCAACGCCGGCGGCGATCAGCGCCTGCGTACAGGGGGGCGTGCGACCGTGATGGTTGCACGGTTCCAGCGTCACCACGGCGGTCCCTCCGCGTGCACGGGTGCCGGCCACCCGCAGTGCGTTGACCTCCGCATGTGGACCGCCTGGCGGCGAGGTGAAGCCCTCGCCCACCACCT
>JALYYF010000145.1 GCA_030946725.1 Candidatus Dormiibacterota bacterium | reverse complement strand
GCGGAGCCGTCGGGGTGGCGGGCATGGGCATCCTGCTGGTGGCTCGGCTCAAAGACGAGGCGGTCCGGCTCGGTCTGCCTCCGGCGGCCACCGCCAACCCTCTCAACCCCGGCGCCGGTGCCGTTGCCCGGGCCCTGCTGGGAGCCGGCCTGGAGACTGTCTTCTGGGCGCTGGTGGCCCTTGCTCTAGCCACCCTCCTGGCCGCGCTCGCAATCCTGCTCCGCAGCGGGAACCTGGAGTCGGACCTGCACTAGCCGTTTGGCGCCTCCGGCGCCTGCTCGCCCGCCCGCTTGCGACGCGGCGCCTTCCGGGGTCGGGGAGCCTTGATCAGCTGAGCCAGGTCGGCCTCGAACTCGGAGACGATACGCTCCGGGTCGGGCACCAGCCCGGCGTCGGAGGCGACCCCCAGCAGCACCTGGCCGTTGTAGCTGAGGATGCTGATCCCGAGACCAAGGCGGCCGGACTGGGGAACCCAGAACATCGTGCTCGCGAGCGGACTGCCGGCCAGGTAGAGCTGCTCGCGGGGCCCGGGAACGTTGGTGAGGACGGCGGAGGCCTTGCTGCCGAAGAACTCGACCGCCAGCGGCTGCAAGCGGCGGGGCGCGTAGCCGAGCAGAGACAGGACGCCCATCGCCACGGCGGGCTGCAGCGACGCCTTCAGCTCGTCCATCCGGCGCTTGGCCTCCAGCACCCTCTGGCGCCCGTCGGCGACGCCGATGGGCAGGGGCAGGAAGACGATCCCGAACTGGTTCCCCAGCTCGGTCTCCCGGTCCAGCGGCCGCAGGTTGACCGGCACCGCGACCCGGATCTCGAGGTCGTTCACGTCCTGCCCCCGTGCGACCAGGTAGCGGCGCAGGCCTCCGGCCGTGGCGGCGACCAGGACGTCGTTGATGGTGGCCCCTTCGCGGGCTCCCGCCGCCTTGACCTCGGCCAGGGAGATCGGCTCGGACCAGGCGGCCCGCTTCCTGACGCCCAGCTTCCCTTTCAGTGGCGTGCTGGGGTCGGCCGGCAGCATCGCGAGCTGGGCGAGAGTTCCCGCCGCGGCGGCCCCCAGCGCTGCGGTGCCGAGCGCCCGGGACGGATCGCGCAGCAGGCCGAGACCGGCCTCGGCGAGCCGGCCGACAGCGCGTGGAAACGCCGGCCAGGGGCCCCCCGCAGGCGTCTCCGGCTGATCGAAGACTGAGCGCGGCCCCGGCTCTCGAGTGGTGTCGGTCAGGGAGAGCAGGACCTGGATCAGCGCGATTCCGTCGGCTATGCAGTGGTGGATGCGCGCCACCACCACGCTGCCGGCGCCGTAGTCGACCAGGTGCACCTGCCAGAGCGGCTTCGAGAAGTCGAGCGGCGTGCTCATCAGGTCGCTGACCAGGGCCTCCAGGCTCTCCTTGTCGCCGGGCTGGGGCAGCGCCCGGCGGTGCAGGTGGGCATCCAGGTCGAAGCGATCGTCGCTCACCCAGACCGGCGTTCCGATCCCCAGCGGAGGCCCCTGCACTCGCTGCCCGAAGCGTGGAAAGGAGAGCAGCCGCTCCTCGATCACCTCGCGCAGGCGCCGGGGGTCCAGGCGCTCCTCGAACATCAGGACGCCCGTCACCATCATCAGGTTGGTGGGGTCTTCCATTCGCAGCCATGCCGCGTCGACACTCGAGAACGGCGTGCCAGCCATCAGCACTGGATCGTAGCGAACTCGTCTCCCCCGCGAAGTCGGTCCGCGAAGCGCGGGAGTACCCGGCGGAGCGGGGGGAGCGGGCCCTGTGGAGTCGGCAATATTGCGCGGGGCCTGCTCCGGCGAGGAGACTGACGCCGATGGGTGAGCTGACACTTCTAGACGCGATCGCGCAAGCCGAGCTGGTCCGAAAGCGGGAGCTGCAGCCGGTCGAGCTGGTGGAGGCCGCCATCGAGCGGATCGAGCGTCTCAACCCGCTGCTCAACGCGGTCATCACGCCGATGTACGACCGGGCCCTGGAGCAGGCCCGCGGCCGGCTGCCCGACGGCCCCTTCAAAGGCGTGCCCTATCTGCTCAAGGACCTGGGCGCGCAGGTCGCCGGCGTTCGCTACACGGAGGGATCGCGGTTCCTCGCCGACTTCGTCTCCAGACACGACCAGGAGCTGGTGATCCGCCACCGGCGGGCCGGCCTGGTGGCCCTGGGCAAGACCAGTACGCCGGAGTTCGGGATACTTCCCACCACCGAGCCGCTGCTCGCGGGCCCCACGCGGAACCCCTGGAACCTCGAACACAGCTCGGGCGGGTCCAGCGGCGGCTCGGCGGCGGCGGTCGCCTCGGGCATGGTCCCGCTCGCCCACGCCAGCGACGGCGGTGGCTCCATTCGCATACCCGCCTCCTGCTGCGGGCTCTTCGGGCTCAAGCCGACGCGGATGCGCAATCCCACCGGCCCCGGCCTCGGCGACGGCCTGGCCGGCCACTCCGTGGAGCACGCCCTGACCTGGAGCGTCCGCGACAGCGCCGCACTGCTGGACGCGACGGCCGGCCCCGATCCCGGCGCGCCCTACTTCGCACCCCCGCCGGCGCGGCCCTTCCTGGAGGAGGTGGGCGCGGACCCGGGCCGGCTTCGCATCGCGGTCACGACGGCTGCCGTGACGGGCGTCGACGTGGACCCCGAGTGTGTGCGGGCGGTGGAGAAGACGGCCCAGCTCTGCGAGGAGCTCGGCCACGAGGTGTTCCCCTTCTCGCCCGCGGGCCTGGACGGCGAGGAGCTGACCAGCGCTTTCCTCGTCCTCTACACCGCCGGCGTGGGCGCCGCGGTGGCGACCTGTTCGGCCACCCTGGGACGCGAGCCGGGGCCCGACGACCTGGAGCCGCTGACCCGGGCCATGCGAGAGGTCGCGATGGGCAGAGGGGCCGTCGACTACCTGCTCGCGCTGGGGCAGCTGCAGCTGATCAGTCGCCGGATCGCGGGCTACTACTCCGATTTCGACGTCTGGCTGATGCCCGTTCTGGCCGAGCCTCCGCTCCCCCTGGGGACCTTCGACGCGCCGCCCGACTCCCCTCTGTTCCCGCTCATGCGGGCCGCCCTCTACGTCCCCTTCACGCCGCTCGCCAACGTCAGCGGGCAGCCGGCGATGTCCGTCCCTCTGCACTGGACCGAGAGCGGGTTGCCGGTCGGCAGCCAGTTCATGGGCCGCTACGCCGACGAGGCGACGCTGTTCCGGCTGGCAGCGCAGCTGGAAGAGGCGAGGCCGTGGGCAGGGAACCGGCCGCCGCTGGTGGTCGACGCGCTCAGCTGAGCACCCGAGCCACCTGCTCGGCGTGTGCCTGGCAGTGGCCGGCGTAGACCGTGAGCCAGGTCTCCGCCGTGTAGGCTCCCCGCTCCTCGTGTACGCCGGCCCTCGCCCATTCCTCCTCGCTCAGGCTCTCGAGGAGCTCGGCGTTGGACTCGGTGATCGCGGCGATCAGCGCCAGCGAGCCGCTCAGCGGCCGCTCGTAGTGCAGCCGCTGGGCATAGGCGTCCTGGTCATAGGACTGGATCCGGGGGCTGTCCTCGGCGATCAGCCGGCGCAGCCGGGCACCGCCGGTGAGCTCGGCGTCGGCCACGTGGTGGGCGACCATGCGCGGTGTCCAGCCGTCCGCTTCGGTGGAGCGGTCCATGTACTCTTCGGGCAGGCGGGCCAGGGTCTCGAGCAGGGCCGCGGCGCCCAGCCGGTAGCGCGAAAGCAGCTCAGTCCTATGTTCATCTGTCATGACGCCTCAAGTATCTAGGACGCTAAGGCGAGCATGAGCGGACGCCTCGTCGCCGCACTGGTCGGTTGTCTGCTGGTGATCAGCGCCTGTGGCACCGGCGCGGCGAGAAAGTCCCCGACCGGGCTGCGAGGCATCGTCCGGATCGCGCTGGTCAACGTCTTCAGCGGTTCCCCCAGCTACCTCGGGGAGTACACCCAGAACAGCCTCCAGGTGCAGGTCGACGCCATCAACGCGAGCGGTGGGCTGTTGGGATCCAGGCTGGAGGTGGTCGCCGCCGACGACGAGCAGAAACCCGACAAGGGGGCCGAGCTGGTGAGAGAGCAGCTCACGGAGGGAGACGTGAAGCTGCTCGTCGGTCCCAGCACCAGCAGCGTGGCGCTGGCCGCCCAGCCCGTCATCAACGCAGCCCGGACGCCGAACTGCGCGCTCGACCTCAACGCCGACGCCCTGTCGAAGTCACCTTTCACCTTCCGGATCCAGGAGCGGGACGGCGACCGGATCGGCGCCCTGCTCGGGTACATCCTGCGCAGCCGCTCGGAGATCAAGAGGGTCGGCCTGGTCAGCGACGGCGACCCCTCCACGCAGGCCTACGACGCACAGCTGCGGGATCAGGCATCTCGCTTTGGCCTGCAGTACGTCGGAAGCTTCGGTGGGGCCGGGACGACGGACCAGCGGTCGGCTGTCCAGCAGCTCCTGGCGAAAGGAGCCCAGGCGGCGGTGCTGCCGGCGAACCCGGGCGCCGCGGGTCGGACCGTCGCGGCCGTCACCCAGCTCGGCGTGAGCAACCAGCTGCAGATGCTCGGGACCAGCGGGCTCGGCGCCTATTCATTTCCCAAGGAGACGGGCGACGGAGCAAGCGGCCTGGTCTTCGAGAGCACCATCCAGTCGTATCTGTCGGACGTGCCGGAGGCGCGCTGGCCTCCGCCCTACGCCGCCTTCTTCCACAAGATCACGAGCCAGTACGGCTACGCCTCCAACGGTGTGGAGATGAAGGGCCTGCCGGCGGCGGCCGACTGCGTCGTGGAATGGTCGAGGGCCGTCAGGGCGGCCGGCAGATTCGACGGGCCGGCGGTCGTACGCGCCTGGGAGAACCTCGACCTGGCGCCGGACCAGACCGTGCTCGGAGCTCACGAGAAGCTGGCGCCGGGAAACCACGACGCGCTGGGACCGGACGGCGTCTACGTCTACCAGTGGGTCAAAAACGGCGATCGCTGGGCGCTGAAGCAGCTGGCCGGTCCGCACCTGTGAGGTGAGCACCGATACCGGCTTTCGGGTCCGGCCGGCTGGGTCGGTGGGGGGCCTGGCGGCCGGCTGCTGATGGCTGAGCTGGATGGGGAACCGGTGGGAGCGGTCCTGCTGGTCCCGGCAGGCGACACCGCTCGGCTCGCCGCTCCGGGCGAGGCCGAGGTCCGACTCCTGGCCACCCGGCCCGGCGTCCGCGGGAGGGGAGTGGGGAGCGCCCTGATGCGCGAGTGCGTCGAGCTGGCCAGGCAGGCGGGAATCCGCCGCCTCGTCCTCTGGACGCAGCCCTCGATGGGATCCGCCCGCAGGCTCTACGAGGCGCTCGACTTCGAGCGGGCACCCTCGCGTGATTGGGCGGCCGGTCCCGGCCGCCCAATGCTCGTCTACCAGAAGGATCTCTAGGCAGGCTTGGATATCCCCTGGGCAGCGCTTCACTTTTGCGTGTCCACTCAGGTAGTCTCTCGCGGGATTCCCAGGGGTGGCCGCCATCGGCGTGGCCGTGCCCCTTCAGAAGCTGCCTGGGGTAGACATGAAGCTTCCTCCCTTCCTGAGAGGCCGACCCACGACTCCGCCGTCGCCGCGTCCGTCCGGCCGCCCGGTCCTGCGCTGGGCGGTTGCCGCGGCACTGGTGACGGTCCTGATCGGCGCCTGCGCGGCAGGCGTCTACTCAGGGCGGCTGCTGCTGCCCAGCGGCGGCTCCGGTGGCACCGCGGCTCGGACGCCGGCACCGGCGTCGAGCTCGGCTCCGCTGATCCCGGCGCCCACCCCTTCCGAATCGC
>JALYYF010000258.1 GCA_030946725.1 Candidatus Dormiibacterota bacterium | reverse complement strand
GCCTCCCGCGTCCGTTCAGGGGTCGCTGGGACGAGTCGGTCCAGCCGGTCCAGGATCCCGCGCCTCCGCCTCGGGAGAGCGCTCGGGCTCCCGGTCCTCTTCGCGAGACGCCGACGGCTCGACACGGAGGTCGCGGGCGAGCCGCTTCGCCTCCCCGACAGCCTGCCGCGCCCTGCCCTTGAGCTCCGTGGCGCGATCGCCCGTGACCTTGCCTTTCAGCTCTTCTGCCTTGCCCTGGATCTTGTCCTTCACGAGCCACACCTCCTGGCGGCACAGCGGTAGCGAGCTTCATGTTACGTAGCGCAGATCCCGACTGGTGCAAGACGGCGGCCCACCGGGGGCGCCGGCCGCGGAGGATCTCAGACCCAGCCCCTCCTGCGCGGTGCGTATTGTCAACGTCCATCTCAGATCTTACGACATTAGCACTAACACCTATTTGGTTCGACATATACGAATAGATCGCATCCGAACTCCGGGAGTTTTTGTTGCGCATCTATTGCGTGATTTCCTTAGCCCTTGCTTGTCAGCCTCAGGCACTGGTAGAACCAATCGCGGCCACGTGTGACCGCAGAACAACCGCGCCGCTCCCCGACCCGGGAAGCGGCGTGACACGTCTTTGAGGACATTCTGGAGGAGAGACAAGCCCATGCAGGAGTACGGAACGACAGAAGGCGGGTCCCAAGGCGCCAAGGAGGCGCTGCAGTACCATGCCGACAAGGTAACGGAGAAGGCCAAGGAAGTTGGCGGCACCGTCCAGGACAGGGTCCGGGAGCAGGTCGACACTCGCTCCACGCAGGCCGGCGAGCAGGTGGGCTCGGTCAGCGAGGCGATGCGCAACATGGGTGAGCAGCTGCGGGGCCAGGGCAACGACCTTCCTGCGCAGCTGGCACACCAGGCCGCGGACCGGGCCGAGCAGCTCGGACGCTACCTGCGAGAGGCGGACGCGGACCGGATACTGAGAGACGCCGAGGACTTCGGCCGCCGGCAGCCATGGGTGATGGCGGCGGCCGGGCTGGCCCTCGGCGTGGCCGCCGCCCGCTTCATCAAGGCCTCCGGCCGCCGACGCTACGAGGCCGGCGGTTACGGCGGAGCCACACCCCGCACGCCGGAGTACGGCAGCACCGCATACGGCAGCGCCACTCACGGGAGCGCCGCCTACGGCACGCCGGCGCTCGGTGGCGAAGACATCGACGCGGGCTACGGGACGTACCCGACCGAGCCGGCAGAGATCACGACCCGTGTCAACGAGCGCGAGCAGGACACCTATCCGCTCAGAGGTCGCGAGTGATGGAACCCCGAAACGACCCCGCCGACCTGCGCGGCCTGCCAGCGGGCGAGCTCGTCAAGGAGTTGGCGGACGAGGTGAGCGGACTGGTCCGAGCCGAGCTCGAACTGGCGCGGGCCGAGCTCACCGAGAAGGGCAAACGAGCCGGCATCGGCATCGGCGAGCTGGGTGCGGCCGGAGTGGTCGCGCTCTACGCCCTCGGCGCGCTCACTGCCTGCTTAATCGCCGCCCTGGCCGCTCTCGGGACACCGGTGTGGGCCGCAGCGCTGATCGTGGCGATCGTCTACGGAATCATCGCGCTGGTCCTGTACCTCGTCGGCCGGCAGCAGCTGCAGCGCGGACTGCCACCGACGCCAGAACGAACCCAACAGACCATCAAGGAGGACATCGAATGGGCAAAGACCCGGACGCCATCGAGAGAGAAATAGAGGAGAGGCGCGAGCGGATCGGCGATCGCGTCGACGCGCTGACCTACAAGGCCGACGTCAAGAGCCGGGTGGGTGACGCCATCTCCGAGAAGCGAGACAAGGTCACGGGACGGGTCAGCGAGCTCTTCTCCGGCGCCAGTGACCGCGTGTCAGACGCCACCGACCGCGCGCCCTCGACCGAGGACGTGAAGCAGCAGACGCGACGCGCGGCGGGCATAGTTCGCGAGAACCCGCTGGGCCTGGCGCTGGGAGCGGCCGCCGCCGGCTTCCTGGTCGGCATGCTCCTGCCCTCGACCCGGCTGGAGGACGAGCGCCTCGGCGAGGCGGCCGACGCCGTCAAGGCCAAGGCGGCGGAGACCGGCCAGGAGGCGCTGAGCCGGGGCCAGCAGGTGGCGCAGGACGTTGCCCAGACGGCTGCGCAGACCGCGAAGGAGAGCGGGAGCCAGCACGCCAGCGACCTCGCGGATACAGCTCGCGGGAACGCCTCGGAAGCCGCCGACACGGCCCGATCGAGGCTTCAGGAGTAGCAAGGCTGATGCTGGAAGTGCTGCGGTGAAGGGGCTACTGGAGCGACTCAAGAACTCTTTTCCAGGCCGACTCGCCAAGGCGTACGGAGACAGCAAGGCCGGCAACTATGCCGCCGGCCTTGCTTTCAACGCCTTCATGACGATGTTCCCGCTCATGCTCGGGCTGCTCGCCATCCTGGGCCTCGTCATCGGCAACCCCCACGTCAGGGACCAGGCCCTGTCGACAATCCTGAGCATCTTTCCTTCCAATGCACACGACGAGCTCAGCGCGGCGCTCACCGGCGTTCAGAAGAATCGTGGCCTGCTCGGGTTGCTGTCGATCGTCGGACTGGTCTGGAGCGGAACCGGGCTCTTCGCCGCCATGGAATTCGCGCTCGGAGAGATGTTCGGCGCCAAGCAGCGTGACATGCTTCGCCAGCGCCTGATGGCGCTGGTCATGGTGGCGGTCTTCCTGGTTGCCATGCTGCTCGCAGTGGTCGCCAACTCGGCGGTCTCCGCCTCGGGCAGCGGCCTCAAGCTGCTGGGACCGGTCCTGAGCACTGTGGTGCTGATCGCCATGATGGCCATCATCTATCGCATCGTTCCCAACCGGACGTTCTCCCTCACCCAGGTGCTCCCGGGCGCGCTGCTGGCGGGAATCCTGATCGAGATCGTGACGCTCGCCTTCCCGATCTACGTCAACCTCGTGCATGGCTTCAACACCTATGGCGCCACCTTCGCGCTGTTCTTCCTTCTCGCCACCTGGCTGCTGTTCATAAGTCAGTTCATCCTGATCGGCGCGGTGCTGAACCGCATGCTCATGGGCGAGCCGGAGACCGGCGGCGCGGTCGCCAGCCCGGGTGAGGCGCGCGAGGAGACCCGCGGCGCCCGAGCAGCGGAGCAGCAGGCCAGGAGTCCGCAGACGTCCTGAGCCCGGCGGCCTCTAGGTCAGCTCCACTTGAGTGAGTAGCCCGCACCCGGCTCGCTGACCAGCGTGCAGGGCACGGAAGCGCCCGAGAGCTTGCGGCGCAGCCGGACGACGTAGTTCCGGACTTGCTCGGAGGACAGCTTGGGCGCCAGCCAGGCCCTGGCGGCCAGCTCTCGGGGAGCGAACCGCTGGCCGGGGTGCTCGAGCAGGAATCTCAGCAGCTCGGCCTCCCTCCGGCTCAGGCGTATCGCCTGCTCCCTGTGGCGGATCGTGCGCAGCGCGGGGTCGAAGTCCAGCCCGCCTCCAAGCTCTCGAACACGCTCCTGCCAGTAGTCCAGGCGGCGCCGAAAGCGGTCGCGCTCCTCGGAGACAATCGGTAGGTCGGTCTGCGCTATCTCAGTCGCAGCCTCGGGGGCGGCACGATCGACTGTCTCCAGCGTGCGCTCGAGCACGCTCTCCTTGTAGGCCAAGAGCTCGCCGTAGACCACCAGCCAGCGGCGGGCGTCCTCAGCGTGGGTGGTCCCCGGATCCTCCCCCTCAAGCAGCCGGTCCTGGTCTACCGCGGCCTGGGCGACTTCTCTCAGATCGTCCATCGTCTGCGGTCTCGGCGCATGCTACATCAGCTCGCCGCTCGCCTCGGATGCGCGCCGCTCGCCGACAGCCCGTTTGCGGTCCACCAGGCGGCGACCGCGAAGCTCCCGCGGGGTCCGCGCGCCGACACAGAACATCGCGATCCTCAGCACCTCGACGACCTCGCGAGCGAGGTTGTGCGCCTCCTCGGCGCCCAGGACAGCCGCGCGCAGGAATGGGCCCGCCATACCGGCCAGGTCGGCGCCCAGGGCGATCGCCTTGGCCACGTCCAGGCCGTCGCGCACTCCCCCGCTGGCGAAGATCAGAGCTTCGGGCGAGACCTCTCGTGCCTGGCGCACCGCCTCGGCGGTGGGCACGCCCCAGCCGGCGAACGCCTGCGCCACCCGGGCGCGCCAGGGTTCGGCCATGCGGTGGCTCTCGACCTCGCTCCAGGAAGTACCGCCGGCGCCGGCCACGTCGACGGCCGCGACGCCGGCCTCGAGGAGCTTCGTCACGACGTCCGGAGCCAGGCCCCAGCCGACCTCCTTCACGACCACCGGGTGCCCGAGCTGCCTGCAGAGAAGCTCGATCCGGGCCAGCAGGCCGGCGAAGGCGGTGTCACCCTCGGGTTGAAGCGCTTCCTGGAGAGGATTCAGGTGCAGAACGAGGGCGTCCGCCTGCAGCCGCTCCAGCAGGCGCCGGCAGTCCTCGACGGACACGCCACGGTTCAGCTGCACCGCCCCCAGGTTGGCGAGCACGGGCACGTCGGGCGCGCTCAGCCGGACCTGAAAGGTCGGCAGCGCCTCCGGGTGCTCCAGCAGGACCCGTCCGGAGCCCAGGCCCATAGGTAGCCCGAAGCTCTGGGCCACCTCGGCCAGCCGCGCGTTGATGTGGCCGGCCTCCGGTGTGCCTCCGGTCATGCAGGAGATCAGGAGCGGCGCTCCCAGGTCGCGGCCGAAGAGCCTGCTGCGGAGGTCGACCTGGTCCAGGTCCAGCTCGGGCAGCGCGCAGTGGACGAAGCGGACGTCGTCGAAGCCGGACGCCACCCCCTTGCCGTCCACGTCCTCCTCCACGTTGATCCTGATGTGGTCCGCTTTCCGGCGCTCTATGGCACGCGGAGCGACCTGCTGGCGGGCGCCACGGCCACCGCGGCTGCCTATCGCCACCTCAGCTTCTCCACCAGACAGAGTATGGGGAGGAGCAGGGGCACGGCCCGTTTTAAGCTCAGCTCAAACCGGTTGGCCGCCTGTTGTCTCGGGAACTCCGCGCTGGTCAGCGGACGCTCAGGACGACCTGCTCAGGTAGAAGGCCCTTGGCGCGCAGCTTGCCCATCGGGTGGTACGCGTTGACGAAGCGCATCGTCCCGGAGGCGGAACGCAGGACCATGGAGTCGGTGAAGGCGTAGTGCTCCTCGTAGCGCACGCCCTGGAGGAGCTCACCGGTCGTGATGCCGGTGGCGGCGAAGAAGATGTTCTGCCCCGAGCAGAGGTCGTCGAGGCCGAGGACCGTTCCGTCCTTGTAGCCCTCGCTGGTGGCTATCCCACGCTCCTCCTGGTTGCGCAGGAGCAGGCGGCCCTGCATGTCTCCGCCCAGCGCCTTGATTGCGCAGGCCGCCACCACGCCCTCGGTGGCCCCGCCGGAGCCCATCAGCACGTGCATGCCGGTCTTGGTCTCGAGTGCGGCCATGATGGCGCCCGCCACGTCGCCGTCGGAGATCAGCCGCACCCGGGCTCCGACCTCCCGGACCTCGTCGATGACCTGCTGATTGCGGTCCCGTTCCAGGATCACCACCACCAGGTCGCGCGGGTGCAGGCCCTCCGCCTTGCCGATCCGGCGCAGGTTCCATTCGACCGGCATGTCGATGTCGATCACGCCCCGCGCCCGCCGGCCGACGACGAGCTTGTCCATGTAGTGGACGTGGCTGGTGAACATGGTGCCGCGCTCGGCAAGCGCCACCACCGAGAGCGCTCCGGGCTGGCCGTTGGCGGTGAGCCGGGTGCCGTCGATCGGATCGACGGCGACGTCGACCTCGGGCTCCATCCCGTTTCCGACCTGCTCACCGAAGAAGAGCATCGGCGCCTCGTCCTTCTCGCCCTCGCCGATCACGACGGTGCCCCGCATGTCGACCGAGGCGAGTCCGGTTCGCATGGCGTCCACCGCCCGCTGGTCGGCCTCTTCCTTCACGCCCCGCCCCTGCAGCGGAGCCGCGGCCAGCGCCGCCCCTTCCGTGACCCGCAGCAGCTCGAGGGCAAGGTTTCGATCCATCACCTGGTCTCCCATGGACCTATCACCTCTACTCACCATGTTTGCGCAAAGCCTAGCGCGCGTGCCCTGGGGGGACCCCTCCCTACCCTCCCCGCAAGGGGGAGGGACAAAAACTGAATAGACCCTGGCATCACTGGAAAGGCCGGATTCACTCCGGCCGTTTGAGTCCCTCTTCGCAGCGACTCCCAAACGCCACTTTGGGGAATGGGGCTGGGGGGGAAACCTGTTTCCCCCGCACTTTTATCCGGTTTCTATCCGCTTGTAGGCTTCGGCGTACTCGTAACCGGCGCGTTCGCCCGCCTGCTTCATTCGCTCGCGAGTCCATTTGCTCGCCATGTC
>JALYYF010000244.1 GCA_030946725.1 Candidatus Dormiibacterota bacterium | reverse complement strand
GTAGTGGTCGGGACGTAGCCGTGCAACACGGCCCGTCATGTCGTGCGGAGGACGCGAGATGAGGAACGAGCCCGAAGATGACGGTGTCGCCTATGCCGTGGTGGTCAACCGGCAGGAGCAGTACTCGATCTGGCGTGCCGATCGTGAGCCGCCGCCGGGCTGGCGCAGCATCGGCAAGGTTGGAAACAAGGGCGAGTGCCTCGCGCACGTGGCCACGGCCTGGACCGACATGCGCCCGCTCAGCGTGCGCCTCCAGTCCCCCGGCGGCCGATGAGACCTTCGCCGGTCCCCGCCGGCCGCCAGGCTTGTCAGCACATCGGGCCGTATGCCCTCTCCAGGCAGCCCTGATCGTCGCAATCCTGGACCTCGATCATCCTTCCGGCCTCGTGGGCCCGGCCGCTGGTGATCAGAAAGCCGGCCCTGCCCGTCACCGGGTGCACGTGCCAGCCGGACAGGCCGGCGAGCCAGACGGCCCTTTCTCGAGCCGCCAGCGTGGCTTCGCTCCGGGTGTCGAAGATCTCTTCGCGGTACCCGGTCTGGCCTCCTGGAGTGCTGTCGACGAGGTGATAGTGGACGGTCTCGGCTCGAGCATGAGGGGGCTGGGACGCGATTGAAGAGGTCCGATCTTTCACAGTGCAAGTCAACTCAACCCCGAACCGACGGTCCAGGCACTGCGCTCTGCATTCCTTCTGCTTTTTCCCGGCCAGATGGATAACCTCCCTGCCATGGCTGCCGGGAAGCCCGCGCCTCGGCCCAAGCCTCAGCTGAGAAGGGAACGCGAGCTTCGCTGCTGGACCCGTGATCGGGCCGCCGACGAGCTGAACTCGCTGACCCCCGCCGGCTGCAAGGTGGACGGAAACGCGTTCTATCGCTGGGAGGAACGTGGCTCCGGCCCCGGGCCCTTCTATGCGAGGTACCTCTGCCAGCTCTACGGGCGGTCGCCGGAGGGCCTGGGCCTGCTGCCCCCTGGCCCCGCGGTCGAGCCAGCAGGCACACTGTCCGCCGTGGAACGGCGCGAGTTCTTGAAATTGCTGGGAGGAGTGGGCCTCGGTGGCTCGGTTGGGGGAGGGGATCCGGATTCCTGGGAGCGGCTGGAGCACGCGCTGAGGCGCACCGGTCCGCTGGATCCTGGGCTGGTGGAGAGCCTGGAAAATCAGACCTGGGCACTGCACCGGCTCGAGGAGATGATGCCGGCGCGACAGGTGATCACGAGGCTGGAGATCCACCTCGACCGTCTCACCGAGCTTCTGCAGCGACCCGGCGGCGCACGCCTGCGAAGACGGCTGATGAGCGCGGCGGGAGACAGCGCCGCGCTGGGTGCCTGGGTCGCCTGGGACATGGGCGACTCCGCCTCCGCAACCAGGCTGTACACGGTGGCGACGACGGCCGCACGCGAGGCTGACGACCCGGCACTGCGCGCCTGCATCCTGGCCTACGCCAGCTATGCGGCTCCCTCTCCGGTCCAGGCTCGAGCGCTGCTGGAGCAGGCGCGGGCCTTCCTGGATCAGGCGGCCCTTCCAGCGGCCTTCGCCTGGATCGCCGGCCGCGAGGCTGAGGAGGCAGCCGCGGCGGGGGATGCCAGGCAGGCCCGGAGGAGCCTCGAACAGGCACAGGTCACATACGGGACGGCCGGCCATAGCGAGGGGCGGCCGTGGACGACCTTCCTCGACGGCGCGCGGATGCAGGGGTTCGCGATTTCGACCTACGCCCGGCTCGGGGACACCGACAGCGCCCTCAAGGGCTGCGAATCGCTGCTCATGCTGCCGAGCAACGGAAAGAAGCACTCGCTGGTCCTTGCCGACGTGGCGGGCGTGCACTTGCAGAAGGGGCGGCTCGAACCGGGACTTCACCTGGCCGAGCGGTCGCTGGACGTGGTGCTGGAGATGCAGACGACAGTCGGGCTCGGCCGCCTTCGAGAGCTTCGGCCCAAGCTCCGCTCGTGGCTGCACGAGCCGGCCGCCCGAAACCTCGAAGAGCGCCTGCGAGAACTCTCCGCCTAAGATTGAAAAAGTCTCCCTCCCCCTTGCGGGGAGGGTTAGGGAGGGGGTCTTTCACCGCACCCCCCGCTCCGCCCGATGCTGATTCGAACCGGATCAGCGGCGCCTGAGTTCAGGGCACAGACGAACTCCGAAGTAGGACCCCCTCCCTACCCTCCCCGCAAGGGGGAGGGAGATTTCAGCGCTCCGTGGTTTCGGCGGTGATCCAGTCGAGGTAGGCGGGGTTGCCGGACACGATGGGGACGGCGACGATCTCGGGCGTGTCGTAGCTGTGCTGGGCGCGTAGTCGGTCGATGAGCTGGTCCACGCGGCCGGCGGTCGTCTTCAGCACGACCATCCACTCCTGGGCGTTCTCGACCTTGCCCTCCCACCAGTAGACGCTGGTGATCGGACTCAGAACCTGGCCGCACGCGGCCAGCCTGGATTGCACCGCGAGCTCGGCGAGCTTGCGCGCCTCGGCCTCGGAGTCGGTCGTCGTGGTCACCTGCAGGTAGCCGTCTTGCATCACAGCCGCACCTTTATGAATCTATCCGAGGCCCGCATTGGAACCGATCGCGACACAAACTCCCGTCCGAGCGTCATAGACGAATTGTGACGGGCAGGCGGGTGTGGGCTTCGGTGTCGGTGTGGGGGTTGGTGTGAGGCCCGGCGTGGGGGTCCGCGCAGGAGTGGGTGTAGGACTACTCGGCGTAGAAGGCGGCGCGGACGTCGGCGGATAGGTCGGCCTGGCGGCGGAGCTCGGAGATGGACACACGCCAGACGGCACCTGGAAGCTGGTCACGATCGAAGGATCCTCTTGCAGATGCACAGTCCACGTCCCCGACGTCGACTGTGTGGACACGGTGGCGATCACCTGGTCGCTGGAGGGGTTCTGTCTGTCGAAAGTCCAGGGTGTGGTGAATTGCTCGCCGGCCTGCATGAATACGAGAGTCCCGCGGCCGGTTGACCGGAAGGCGCCCGTGGTGTCGTGCGCCATGATCATCACCTTCTTGCCCGGACAGTCGACGGACGCTTCTATGCTGCCGCCGAACGCGAAAAAGGCGTACGAGGCGTTGAAGCCCCTGGCGGTATGACTACCCGGTAGTGTCACTCCTGTCGCCGCGCCAAGGCACAGGATCAGATACCCGGCGAGAAATCCCAAGAGGATGTTGAGTCGCTGTGTCATCCGCCTCAGGCGCCCTCGTCGACCGGTGCCCCCACAATAAATAGCCTAGCGCAACCCCGGCGGCCGTGGTCGCCGCACCCAGGGCCCAGAAAAGCGCAAAGCTCACGACCAGCGTCCAGTCCAAACTCTCACCAGCCGTGACTCGTAAGCGTTCTGTCTGATGTTCAAAGGTCTCCGAGCCCGGCAACACGACAATACAGCACCGCCCGCCGTACGGAGCCGGGCAAAGGGACGCCGCTGCGCCAGGAGCGTCGGCAAATCCACGAAAGCCAGGCGGCATCTCCGGCGTTGTATCTCATGATGGACTCCGTGAGAGGAGGGGCAGGCGCTGCCGAGCGCCGGGGCACGGGAGCTCTGAAGAGCCGCCTCCGCTATTTCGCGTGGCGGCTGGCCGAGCCGCCCGGCTTCCTGCCGCCGCTGGTCGTGCTCTCCTTCAAGGTCGCCCTCGGGAGCGGGCTGGCCTGGGCTCTCGGCCAGGCCTTCGGCTTCTCGAAGCCCTGGGACGCCGTGCTGGCCGTGATCATCCTCATGCAGGGACACGCCTACGGCTCGCTGCTCAACGCCCTGCAGTTCCTGGTCGGCGTGTTCGCAGGCCTCCTGCTGGGACTCCTGGCGCTCCACTACCTCGGGCTCTCCGCGCCGGTCCTGGCCGCGATCATGTTCGTCACCCTCCTGATGGGAGGCTGGCTGAAGATCACACGGCTCGGCTTCAACAACCAGATCGCGATCTCCGCCTTGCTGGTCCTCGCCTCGGGCAGCAGCACGAACGTCGCCCGCTTCTGGGAGACCATCCTCGGCGGCGTGGTCGGCGTTGCCGTGGCCGCCCTGCTCTGGCCGCCGAACCCTGTGAGC
>JALYYF010000236.1 GCA_030946725.1 Candidatus Dormiibacterota bacterium | reverse complement strand
CGTGCGCGACGACGGGACCCTCCGAGCCGTCCTGGAACTCCACGTCGAGGTCCATCAGCCGCTGGCTGACCCAGGCCACCGTGGTCTCCTTGCCTTTCTCTGCGGTGCTCTCGTCGACGAATGCGGTCACCAGGGTGAGCTGTTCGTCGCCCAGTCTGACCGCGTAAGCGCTGACGAATCCGTGCAGCCGGCGCATGCTCTCGATCCAGTCGGTGTCCAGTCGCCGTGTCACTTCTTCCAGCTGGTTCGCCGGCACACGATGATGGCGCAAGGTCATGTTCATTGGCCTCTCCTGTGTGGATGGACTCTGCTAGGGGTTGATGAAGACGTCGTCTGCGTAGCAGTAGACCCAGTCCTCGCTGGGTTCGAAGGACTGGATTATGGGGTGCAGGGAAGCGTGGAAGTGCTTGGTGGCGTGCCTGTTCGGAGAGCTGTCGCAGCAGCCGACGTGGCCGCAAGTGAGGCAGAGGCGGAGGTGGACCCAGCTGGCTCCCGTCGCGAGGCATTCCTCGCAGCCCTCGGGAGTGCGGGGCTCGACATCGCGTACCAGGTCGAGGTGTGAACACGCAACAACACGCATCGGGATGTCCCCCTTCTCTTCAGACGCGATAGGCCGACAGAAAGGCCCGCCCCACCGGCGCCGACCACGGGGCAGGAAGAAGACGGGCCGGCCCTCCGCGCTCGCCAGCATCGCCGCGGTGACGTCGTCGTGGTCCTTCTCCGACCCCGCGATCTCCCAGCTCGTGAACCGAAACAGCCTCGCCATCCGGTCGGCGAGGTCACCGGGTACGAGTGTCACTCCGTTCATGGCCCCTTCACCTCAACCGGTGCGGACCAGCCCTGGCCGTCGCGGCCCGACCGGTAGTTTCCCGCCGCCAGGCGGCGCGGACTTCCATCACCCAACGCAACCACCGTGTCCGCATCGAGCTCGATCTCGAGCTGCGAGTGAGCAGCCTTCACGCACAGCGCTCCCCCTCGCCAGGTGAAGGGGAAGGCAAGGCGCGACCAGGAGTCCGGGAGGTGGGGGTCGATGCGGAGGCACTCACCCTCCGGCCGAACTCCTCCGAAGCCGAAGACCGCTGCCTGCCAGAGGCCGGCGGCTGCAGCCATATGGATACCCTGGGCCGCATTGCCCATGCCGTCGTCGAGGTCGATCGACGCCGACATGCGGAAGTAGGAAAGGGCCTCCTCGGAGAGACCGGCACGGGCGGCGACCACGGCGTGCACAGCCGGCGAAAGCGAGCTGCCGTGCGAGGTCCTCGGTTCGTAGTAGCGGTAGTTGGCCAGTACCACGTCGCGCGGAAAGGCGTCCCCCAGCACGTGCATGAGCATCACGACGTCCGCCTGCTTGATTACCTGCGAGCGGTGCACACGCTCCCTGCCGAGGACGACGTCGGCCGCGAAGGGCCGAGGCGCCACGCCGGCGGCGACGATGTTCTCCAACCTGAAGTACCCGTCGAACTGCTCGTACAGGAGCGTGTCCGGGTCGAACCGGTGCACGAGGCCCTCCGCCACCGCCCGCCAGCGTTGGAGCTCACCCGGCCGAACGTCGATCCGGTCGGCCAGTGTGGCCCAGGCACTTCCCCCCAGCGCGGCGAGCAGCTCGGCCACGTCCAGGCCCCGTTCGAGGTTCCACCGGGCCAGGAGGTTGGTGAAAGCGTTGTTGCGGACGCTCTCGTGATATTCGTCCGGACCGATGACGGGCGCGATGTGATGCCGTCCATCGCGCCCGCGCCGTGCCCGCGACGCCCAGAAGCGCGCTGTCTCCAGGATGATCTCGGCCGCGGTGTCCACGAGGAAGTCCTCGTCACGCGTGGCCTCCCAGTACCGCCAGGCGGCCCAGGCCACGTCGGCCGAAATGTGATGCTCCTCGAGCCCGGTCAGCACGGGGACGATCGTGCCGTCTAGCCCGATCACCACCTGGGGTGTGCAGTCCTCGCCATCGTCCGCCGATTCCCAGGCGTAGAGCGCTCCCCGGTAGCCGAGCTTGCGGGCTCTCGCCCGAGCAGCAGGCAGCGCCTTGAAGCGGTAGCCGATCAGTCGGCGCGCCACCTCCGGCTGTGTGTGGAGGAAGAAGGGCAGCATGAAGACGTCGGTGTCCCAGAAGACGTGGCCGTTGTAGCCGGGACCGGTCAGGGCGCGCGCGCCGATGGACGCCAGGTCGGAGTGCGGGTCACCGGCCGAGATGAGGTGGTAGAGGGCGAACCTGAGCGACAGCTGCGCCGCCGGGTCGCCCTCGACGATCACGTCCGAGGCTTGCCACCGCTCCGCCCAGGCATCGCGGTGATGTCGCCGCAGCTCGCCGAAGCCTTCCGTCTCGGCCTGCTTCAGCGCTTCGACTTGGGAGCCTTCCATCTCGCTTCCCGGGCCGGCGCGGCTCATCGCCACAATCCGTTCCACCCTGCTCTCCGACTCCTTGGTCGTGATCGAGAAGGCGGCCCGCCCGCCCCTGGCGGCGGTCAGCTCGACGCGGAGGTGGTGGTCGTCGAGCGTAGACGTGACGTGCTCGAGAGCTGGAGTGGACGGCAGCGGGATATCACCTGACAGGGTCACCGGCAGACCGTTGCTGCTGTGCGCTTCCGCCTCCATCGCCAGCAGGGCGCGGTTTGCAAGCGACGCAAACCTGGCCGACCGGAAGGTCACCTCGGTGCCCGAGGGAAGCCGCTGGCGCCAGATCCTGAAAAGGATTCCCTGCTGCAGGTCGAGCACCCGACGGTGTTCCAGCAGTTCGCCGGCTTCGAGCCTGATCATGACACCGAGAACTCGGGGCAGCAGGGAGGTCCAGGTCGGCCCGACCAGCGGCACCGGACCGGCCGCACTATCCGGTAGGCGACCGAAGACGCCGGCGACATACACGGAAGGGTTGGACTCCGGCGAACCCTCCTCGAGGGCTCCGCGCGTCCCGGTGCGGCCGTTCGCGACTGTGAACCACGACTCCAGCTCACGCTCGCGAAAGCGGTCGTACCCCACCACTTCGATCTTCCACAACGGGTCGTCTACCGGCTCTGGGAATGTGCTCCTCGAGCGTGCTTCGGAGAGGGACACGTCGCGTCCATCAGTCATCGGCACTCCATCGACAGCTCACGAGCAAGCGGTCGCTGGGGTGAATTTCGCGT
>JALYYF010000154.1 GCA_030946725.1 Candidatus Dormiibacterota bacterium | reverse complement strand
GGTCTCCCTCTTCGACGTGCTCGAGCACGTCGACCACCCCGAGCTCGTGCTCGCAGAGGTCGCCCGCGTGCTCCGGCCGGGTGGCCTGCTCCACGTGGCGCTGCCGCTCGAAGCGCAGCCGGGCACCGTCTACTCCTTGATCGGGACGGGGACGCGCTGGAAGGCCAAGCTGCGCCACGGCGGCCACGTCCAGCTCTTCGACAGCGATCGGTACACAAGCATGGCGGCCGCCTGCGGATTGCCGGTCGTGCGCACGCGCTGGAGCTACCACCACCTGTTCTCGCTGATCGACGTCGTCTTCTTCCTGCTGGCCGACCTTCGCGGTCCGCTCGCCACGTCGGTGGAGGACGCGGTCGCCGGCCGGCGCGGTCCGCTCGGCCATTCGCTGCGCGGCCTCAAGGGGCTGGTGGCGGCGCTGGGCTGGTACGAGGCGCGGCTCTTCCGGCGCCGCACGGGCGCCTGCGGGCACTTCACCAGCCGGCGGGTGTGCTGAAAATCCTCGCCATCGGCCTGGCGACCCTGCGGCTGTGCCTGGCCGCGGCTCTGCTCGGGGCGGCCGCCTGGGTCCTCAGCTGGCGGCTGCTCTGGAAGCAGCCCGCCGGCTCGGACACCCTCTTCCACCTCCAGCTGGCGAGCTGGGTCTCCGCCAGCTGGCCGGGCATCGACTGGTGGTTTCGCTGGGACGCCAGCGGCCTCTCCTATCGCGAGGGCTACCCCCTGGCCGCGCACTGGCTGGTGGCCGCGCTGTCCAGGGCGGCCCGCCTGGAGACGGCCGGCGCGCTGCAGCTCGTGCAGTTCCTGGTCAACCCGCTCTGCGCCCTCGGCGTCTACCTGTTCTGCGCCTGGCGGCTGCAGCGGCCCCTGGCCGGACTGGCCGCCGGGCTCCTCTACCTGCTAAACCCCATCTCCTGGACCTTCCTGGTGGACTGGGGGTTCTTCGCCAACCAGGTGGGGACCGTGCTCTTCATGCCCTGCCTGATCGCGCTCGACGCCTGCTTCGCCGGCTGGGTGGCCGGCCGCCGGGACTGGTCGTGGAGGCTTGCCGCGGTGGCCTTCGCGGGACTCACGGCGCTGATGGGGATGGTTGCGCCGTCGATCGTGTGGGCACCGCTGCTCGCGCTGCCGGCCTACGCGGCGGCGGCCGGAGAGCGGAGGGCCGCGCTGCGCTGGCTGTTCCTGGCCACCCCGGCGCTGGTGGTCGCCGCGCTGGCCTTGAGTGCCTTCTGGGCGCTCCCGCTCCAGGACTACCTGAACGTCGTGGCGTCTCGGGCACCGCGACCGACCTACAGCCGCTCGCTGTTCCACCTCTGGTCCCCAGAGCAGGTGCTGCAGCTCCGACCGCCACGCCTGGGCGGCCCGGACTCGGTCTACGACCGTGCCTCGCTCAGCCCCGCCGCCTGGCTGCCGGCGCTGGCCGGCGTCGTGCTGGCCGTCTTCCAGCCTCGGCTCCGTCCGCTGGTCCTGCTGAGCGTGTTCGGCCTGCTCTCGATGACCTGGGAACCGCTCTACGCGGCGACCTTCGACGTGCCCCTGCTGCCCTTCGCCGTTCACTTCCGGGTGGGGATGCTGTTCCTGCAGTTCGGCGTCCCGGTCCTGGCCGCGGCCGGGCTGTTCGCGCTGCCTCCGTGGCTGCTCAGCCGGCTGGGCCGGCGAATGGACCCCCTCCCTACCCTCCCCGCAAGGGGGAGGGAAAAAGACGCGGCGTCTCAGCGGCATGGGCTGCGCCGGCGCGGTTGGCGGCTGGCGGGTGCCTGGGCGACGGCGCTGGTCAGCCTGGCGCTCATGGCCGCCGACGTCACACTGCTCGCGCAGCCGGTTGCCGGGGCCAGGCATTCGGTCGCCTACGGGACGTTCGGCTTTTTCGACCAGGCCGACCTCTGGCAGCGGCACAAGGACGATCCCTGCGCCAACAGCCTGGCCGGGTACCCCATCTGCCGGTCCGAGGCGCTGGCCTCCAGCTTCTCGCTGACCGAGCTTATCGACGCCTGCCGGCGGCCTTCGGGAGGCGTGCGCCAGGAGGTTGCGATCTGTGCCAGCCTCTCGGACCTGCAGGCGCCTCGCTCCGCAGCGGCCGACAGCCGCCTGGTCGAGCAGGCCCGCTCGTGGTGCGCAGGCCAGGGCGCCGGCGACCCCGTCTGCTCCGCCCTGCTCCCGGACCTCCTCGACCAGCTCGCCGACCCTCGAGCGTGGCGCCCCCCGACGCTGAGCTGCGCGAGCGGCTGCGCGCCTCCCCACGTCGAGCTCCCGCCGGTCGGGGGACGGGCCATGGTCGACGCGAACAACGCCCGGCTGCTGCAGGCCTTTCAGCTATCCACCGGCCGGCCCCAGGCCTACGGCTACAACTCGCAGCTGCTGCCGTCGCCGGAGCTGGACGACCTCCTCAAGCAGGGCCTGCTGGAAGGCACCCGAGGGCTGGACAAGGCGGACCTCGCGCGGCGAGCCGGAGTGGACACGGTCGTTCTCGGGCCCAGCCAGGGCGCTGCCCGGTCCGAGTACGCCTCGCTCGGCTGGCGTCGAGCCGCGGGGGAGCCCCAGGTGTACACGGCTCCCCAGCCGGCCGCGGCGGCCCAGGAGTGGCCGCGGGGCATGACGGTGTTGGTGGTCGGCGCAACGGCGGCCAGCGGCGCTGAGCCCTACAACCAGCTCGTGGGCTGGGCCGGCGGCGGCGGCCTTCCTTCCACCGGGGCGTGGCTGGCGCGTGGAGGCTCCCCCTACCTCGACGACTATTCGGACCAGGACCTGGCTCGCTACCAGGGCCTGTGGCTGCTCGGCTATCGCTATCACGACGCGGGTGCCGCCTGGCAGCGCGTCGAGAACTACGCCCGCTCCGGCGGTGCCGTGTACGTGGAGACCGGCTGGCAGTACGTCGACCCGGACTGGAACGTGAGCACGGCACCGCAGGCTCTGCCCGTCCGCGGGCTGGGCTGGACGCAGCTCGACCCCTCGGCCCCGGCGCTCGTAGACGGGGTGCCGGCGGGCTGGGCGCCATTCGACTACCAGGGGGCCGGCTGGGGCGCCAGCTCCGCCCAGGGCACTCGCAGCGGCGCTCAATCGGTGGTAAGCGTCGGTGGACACATCGTCGCCGCCCGATGGCAGGTTGGCCGAGGTCGTCTCTTCTGGAGCGGCGCCAATTTGCTGGCCCACGCCGCCCACGCGACCTCCGTGGAAACCGACTACCTGGCCTCGCAGTGGCGCTGGCTGCTGGGAGCGGCGGCCCGGGGGCTCGGACAGCTGACCCTCACCCCGGACTGGCGCGGCAACGACGAGGTCGTGCTGCCGCTGCGGCCGGCCTCGAGCCCGGCCTGGGTGCTCTTCAAGGAGTCGTCTCTGCCCGGCTGGTCGGCGACCCTGGAGACGCCGTCCGGCTCACAGGCGCTCAGGATCAGCAGCGGCGAGCTCGACTACATGCTGCTGCGGCTGGACCGCGTCCCGGCGGGCTCGCGCCTGGTCCTTCGCTTCGGCCCTACCTGGCGCGTCCATCTCTGGTGGGCGCTCTCCGCGACCGCCGCCCTGCTGGCCGGCGCCTGGCTCCTCCGGCTCAGGCTCTTCACGGCGCCGGCCGGCGCTGTGGGGGCACGGATCACCCGGGGACGGACGAGCGAGGACGGCTGACGCTGTAGGCCCATTCGATCAGGCGTCCCAGGCCCTCCTCGACTCCGACCGTGGGCTCCCAGCCGAGGAGCGCGCGGACCCGGCTGACGTCGGCGACGAAGCTGCGCTGGTCTGCGGGCCGGGGCGGCGCCAGGTGGTAGGCGACCTCCAGCCCGGTCAGCTGCCGTATGGCGGAGATGACCTGGAGCAGGCTCCGCGCGTTGTCCGGACCCCCGCCCACGTTGAACGCACGGCCGGCGCAGCGGTCGATGTTGGCGATCACGAGCTCGTAGAGCCGTACCAGGTCGGAGACCTCGAGCAGGTCGCGGACCTGGCCGCCGTCGCCGAAGATGGCTAACGGCCGACCCGCGATCGCCTCGTGCACGAAATGCGCCACCCAGCCCTGGTCCTCGCCACCGAACTGGTGCGGGCCGTAGACGCACGACTGCCGGAAGACCACCCCGCGCAGCCCGAAGCTGCGGTGGTACTCCCGGACGTAGAGGTCCGCCGTCGCCTTTGAGCAGCCATAGGGCGTATGCGGGTCCAGCGCCTGTTCCTCCCCGACCGAACCCGCCACCTCGGCGAGGGTGCCGTACACCTTGTTCGTCGAGGCATAGAGGAAGGGCACGGCGGGCGCCCGAAGTCGGACCGACTCCAGGAGCCGGAGGGTGCCCCGGGCGTTCACCTCGAAATCCTCCATCGGGTCTCGCAGGGAGGCGGTGACGGCGACCTGGGCCGCAAGATGGATCACCGCTTCACAGTCCGCCAGCGCCACGTCGAGAACACGCCGCTCGTCGAAGGAGGCCACGATTACGTCCAGGCGAGAGCCGTGCTCAGCGGCCAGCCATGCCGCGTTGCGCTCGGAGCCCGGCCGGCGGAGGTCGTCGACGACCAGCACGCGGTGGCCGGAGCGGGCCAGATGGTCCGCGACGTTGCTGCCCACGAAGCCGGCGCCCCCGGTGACGAGGACCGTAGCCATGCGGGCCTAAGCTAACCTCCGCCAGTCCTGGAGGCCAGGATCGAAGGGCGACCGGTTCCCCTGGCCTCCGGGACCGGACACCGCAGGAGGACATACGCAATGACGCGTGAGCCAGTCACCGGAGACGAGGCCGCGGCTGTGGTCGCCACCATGCCCTTCGCCGGCATGGTCGGCGTCGAGGTCATCAGCGCCGGGTCGGACGAGGTTCGAGGTCGCCTGGGCTGGCGACCCGAGACCTGCACGACGGGCGCCGTCATGCACGGCGGCGCTCTGATGACGCTGGCCGACTCGCTGGGCGCCATCTGCGCTGTCCTCAACCTCCCTGCCGGCGCCTGGACGGGGAC
>JALYYF010000189.1 GCA_030946725.1 Candidatus Dormiibacterota bacterium | reverse complement strand
CTCGAGACTACTGGGAATCATCTCGCGGCGTGCTATCCGGAGGAGCGGGCCTCGCTGATCTCGAGCAGGTGGCCGTCCGGATCTCGGAAGAAGCAGCGGACCTCCCAGTCGTACTCCACCGGTGGGGTCAGGAACTCCGCCCCGCGGGCACGCAGTGTCTCGTAGGCTGCCCTGCAGTCGGGGACCCGGATGGTCATCTCGTGGCTGACCGTGCGGGGATCCGGGGGAGGGCAGAAGGTGACATCCGGCTTGTCGAGTGTGGGTCCGCCGCCGGTCACCAGGAGCAGCCAGGTTCCGAGAAACCGCAGCACCACGGAGCTGCCCCCGTACTCCCGGTAGAGCTCCGCGCCGAGCACGTCCCTGTAGAAGTCGCGGGCCCGATCGGCGTCGCTGACCACGAGCAGGTGAGTCAGCTCCATGCCCTGGGCTGGAAACTCGCCGCTCACGGCCGAGCCTCAGTAGACGCCGATCGACCAGTCCTTGTACTTCGCGTTCTCGCCCCGAACCGCGCCGAAGTAGATCTGCTGGAGCTCCTGGGTGAACTCCCCCACGCTCCCGTTGCCGACCTTGCGGTGGTCGACCTCGATGACCGGGGAGATCTGGGCCCCGGTGCCGCAGAGGAACAGCTCCTCGCAGGTGTAGAGCTCGGTCCGGTCGATGCTGCGCTCGACCACGGGCAGGCCCAGCTCGTCCCGGATCACCTTGATCAGCAGGTCGCGGGTGATGCCCTCGAGGATGTCGTCGGTGACAGGTGGGGTGGAGAAAACGCCGTCCTTGAACATGAAGAGGTTCTCGGCCGAGCCCTCCGAGACGTGGCCGTCGTGGGAGAGCACGATCGCCTCGTCGAAGCCGTTCTCCAACGCCTCCGACTTGGCCAGCGCGGAGTTGATGTAGCCGCCGGTCACCTTGGCCCGCGCGGGCAGCGAGCCGTCCGAGACGCGCCGCCAGCTGGAGACCATGCAGCGGATGCCCGCCTCGATCTCCACATAGTTGCCGAACGGCGAGGTGTAGATGAGGAAGGCGTCCGGCAGCCCGTGCAGCTGAACCCCGATCTGCTCGATCGACTTGAAGAGCAGGGGCCGGACGTAGGTGTCGGTCCGGTAGTTGTTCCGGCGCAGCAGCGTGAGCGTCGTCTCGACCAGCTCCTCGACCGAGTAGGGGAGCTGCATGCGCAGGATCTTGGCCGAGTCGTGCAGCCGCGCGTAGTGTGCGGGCGCCTGGAGCAGGAAGAGCTGCTCTTCCTTGGTGTTCCAGTAGGCGCGGATTCCCTCGAAGCACCCTGTTCCGTAGTGGAGGGCATGGGTCATCACCCCGAGGCGCACGTCGTGGTACCTGGCGAACTCCCCGTTGAAGAAGATCCAGGAGTTGGGGTGCTCTGGTTGAGCCAGGCCCCTGGCGGTGAGATTGGTCTGGACGCTCATTGGGCCCGATTGTAGGCGAGTGGCGTCAACAGGCCCTGGTCAGCTATAAATCAGTCTGATGGCGACCCTTTACGACATCATCTCGGAGTTGCGGCGAGAGCACCAGACGCCGGCGGCGGCCAAAACGCTGGACCTCGTGGTGGTCGAGCTCGGCCAGACCAGGGACAACCTGCGGCTGGCGCTGATACGGCTGGAGGAGCGGGCAGTTCCGACCGGCGGTCGCGCCGTGCTGGAGGAGCTGTCGACCCGGGCCCGGCAGGAGGGCGTGGACGACTACGCCGTGCCGATGACCGCGGAGGAGCGGCAGGCGGGCGCCGAGGACGTCGACGGGTCCCAGATCGGGATCGCTCTGCTGCTGGGCGGCTCTGCCGCGGTGGCGGTGCTCCTGGCGCTGGCGGTCACCGTGGTCGCCCTGAACCAGATCTTCCACTGGCTCTGAGGCGATGCCTCAGGACTTCTCGTTCGACGTCGTCTCCGAGTACGACCCGGCGGAGCTGACCAATGCGATGGACCAGGCCCGCAGGGAGGTGAGCACCCGCTTCGACTTCAAGGGGACCGACCCTTCGATCGAGAAGAAGGGAGAGACGGTGGTGATCGAGGCCTCGACGGAGGATCGCGCCCGGGCCGCCTACCAGGTGCTCCTCGAAAAGGCCGTGCGGCGCGGCCTCGCGCGCAAGCTGTTCCAGGCCGACGATCCCAAGACCGTCGGAAAGGGGCGCGGCCAGATCGAGGTGAAATTGAACGCGGGCATCTCGGAGGACCTGGCCAAGTCGCTGCAGAAGCGGGCCCGCCAGGTCTCGCCCAAGGTCCAGACCCGCATCCAGGGCGACCAGCTCCGCGTCAGCTCCCGCGAGAAGGACGCACTCCAGGCCGTCATCAAGCTATTCCGCGACGACGAGTCGATCCCGGTCCCCCTCCAGTTCACCAACTATAGGTAGAGCGGTCGCTCCTACCCGTCGCGGGGAGGGTTAGGAAGGGGTCCCCCTAGTAGATGAACCCGAGTATCGGCACCTGCTTGGTGGAGGGCCGGATAGTCCGGAAGTCGACTATTCCCCAGGCCTGGTAGTTCATCTCGGAGACCTGGAAGGAGCCGTCCGGGTACACCTTCTCGACGTACGCCACGTGGCCGTACCAGACGCTCTCCATGGTGACCATCATTGCTCCCACCTGCGGGGTCTGGCCGGTCGGCCAGCCGAGGTCCCGGGCGCTCGAGAGCCAGGTCTTCGCGTCACCGCGCCAGGGGACATCTCGGCGCTGGGCGACGTACCAGGTGCACCATCCCCACGGGAAGTGGTCCTCCACAGAGGCGCGATAGGTGATCTTGGCTCCGCCAGCCATCGGCGCGCTGCCCAGCGGCTTGTCGTCCGGGATGCGAATGGGCAGGCCCTGCATGACCTGCCCGGGGCGGCGCAGCGCATTGGCGTCGAGGATCACCTGCGCCGAGACGTGGTATTCGCCGGCCACGGTCTGCAGCGTCTCGCCGGGACCCATCACGTGGATCAGGCCGCCGGTCACCAGGTCGGGCCCGCCCGGATCGGCTCCGGGCCGAGCGTGGATGCGGGCTAGCTCCGCAGAGATGGCGACATCGTCCGGGCCGGGCGTGGGCGGACCCTCCACCGACGCACGATGCACCGCCACTGTCTGGGGCGAGAGCCCAGCCGTCAACGCAACAGTCACCAGCGCACACGTGATCGCAAGCGCGCGCTTGAGCAACGCGAGAACCAAGAACTACCCCCTGAAAAGGATCCCCCGGTGAGGCGACCTGGGACAAAAGCCAGGTTCCGCCTCGGGACCGCAGGCAGGCTATCAAACGCCAGCCCTCCGGGTCAAACCGGGCTAGGCCTCGAGACCAGGATCCCCACCCCCGATACCTCACCAACTGAGTTGTTCGAGGCGACCGGCCGGGGGCCGTGGCAGCCGGGTTTGGCTCCCACCACGATGTCGAATCGCGCCGGTGGCCACCTTCGCGTTGGATGATATGTACGTCCAGGCGGGCTGGGGGAACCACGGGGGAAGGGTCGGATGCGCCGTCGACCGGGCTATGAGACTTACAAGGTCTTTCCAAGCCGGCAGCCCAACACGTGCAGTGCATGTGGCAGGTCTCTGCCGGTCGGAACGCAAGTCCTCGGCAAGCCGCTGGGTGCGGCAGGATGGGATATCGTCTGCTTCGGATGCGGCTACTCGGCCCCGGCCGGCAGCGCTGACCGGGGCGGCAGCAGCATTGCCGGAGCACCTCCGAGCCATTCATCCGGTTCCAAGCACCCTCAGGTCCCCCCGACCCGGCGCCCACATGGTCGCGGTGCTGGCACTGCAAGCGGATCCAGGTGGGCCACGTTGGTGAGGTACCTCCTCACTTGTGTTCAGCGCGAATCCCAGGTCACTCCCGTCCCTCTGAGGGACCGTGAGCGGTGGACCGTCCTGCCGCTGTCGAAGGAGTCGGTGTTGTGCGGAAACGATCTCACCGTCCCGCTGCTTCCCCAGGTTCAAGGCTTGTTCGAGGGGCTGGACGATATGGAGGCCGTCTTCTACGGCTGGCCGTCCGTGGTGGCTACCGATGAGCACGGCGGGCCGGTCATCGCGCCGCTGTTCCTGCGCGCCCTCGACAAGCCCACCGCCGGTTCTGTAACCACCGTTTCGGTCAGCGAGGTCTTGCCTCACGTCAACTTGGGCCTGCTGACGCGGGATTTCTTCTCGTCCGAGGTCGTAGCTGCGGCGATGGCAACTCTCGGTCACGCCCCGATCGCGTTCGGGCGGCCTGATGCTGTGATGGCGGTCGCGGAGCAGCTCACAGGCGCCCTGGGCCTGCCGGCGATCTCGCTCGATCCCAGCGCTCTGCTGGACCCCTCAAGCCATGGCGGTGCGTGGCGACCGCAGGAAGTTGGCGTCTTCAACGTGGTCATGTGTTTTAGAGGAGAGCTCGACATCGCCACCCGCACGCTGATCAAGGACCTCGAGCGGATGGAGAAGCAGGCCGACTGGGTGCACAGCGCCGCGAGGCTGCTGTTCGAGAGAGTTGACGCCCCGCCGCTTTCCTTGCCACAGTCCTGCGCCATCGAACTCAACGATTCTCAGGAACGGTCGCTGGCGTCGGCTGCCACAGCTCCGCTCACCGTAATCACAGGACCACCTGGCACCGGCAAGAGCCAGACGGTCGCGGGGATTGTCGCGGATGCCTGGCTTCGTGGCGAGTCGGTCCTGCTGGCATCCACCAACAACGCTCCGATCGACAGTGTGATCGAGGACAAGGTGGCGCAGGTCGATGAGGGCCTGATGTTGCGAACTGGCAACGCCTTCAAACAGCAGGAGATGGTCTCGGAGCTGCGCGAGCTGATCGTGCGAATTCGCGACCGGCCGGCCGCAGAGGAGGCCTCTGCGCTGCCGGCGGCCACGCTCGCCTATCACCAGACCGCCCAACAGCTCGAGGAACGCGCTCGCATCGAGCGGGACATACTTGCCGCCGCAGAGGGGCGTGACCACGCTCGAGCAGCGCTGGCAACGGTCGTTCCGCTTCCGGCGCGGCACCTCCACCGTCGCATCGGAGCGATTGCCCGGAAGGCGACGCGAACGCGCTGGCAATGGCTCCGGCGACGACGAACCAGGGCATGCCTCACGCTGGCCGGGTTTCCAGAGGACTCGGTGGACGTCGGGCGCGTACTCGAGTGGATCCTCGCCGAGGAGAGCTTTGACAAAGCCTGGAACACCCTCCACCAGTCGCAGGAAGAGACTGGGGACGAATCCTTCCATCACTTCAGTGCTGCCCGCGACAGGTGGCGCTCGGCTTCTGCCTCCGCGGTGAATGCACGGGTACGCGGCGCGTACACGGCTGGAGCCCAGGTGCTTGGCGATTTGGTGCGGACAAGTGATGCGCAGCTGCGCCGCGAGAGAATCGGACAAGCGAAGGCCTACGTGAAAGGCTGGGCGACCAGCGCTCTGTCGACGAGGCCCAATTTTGATTGTCGCGCGGCCGTCTTCGACCTCGTGATCGTCGATGAGGCCAGCCAGTGCAATCTCGCGGCGGTCCTGCCACTGGCCTACAGGGCAAAGCGCCTGGTGATAGTCGGCGACCAGAAACAGCTCGCACCGGTCGTCAAGATCGGCGCAGACGAGCTACGAGACCTGGCGGCTCGGGCTGGTGCCAGCCACGAGGAGCTGGCCGCCGCCAATCAGACATTCGGAGCGGACTCGGCATACTCGGCCTTCGTCGCTCGGCTCAACTTCGACCCGTACCTGCTGGATGAGCACTATCGATGCCATCCGGACATCATTCGCTTTTGCAACAGGGAGTTCTACGATGACCAGCTGGTCGTCCTCACACGAGTGGACCGCAACCCGGAGCGGCCCCATGCCCTCGAGTGGCGCGAAGTGCAGGGCCACACCGAGCGTGGGCAGAGCGGCGGCGCCCTCAATCGTGCGGAGGCCGAGGCGATTGTTGCTTGGTTGACCGAGTCCGGTCCACCGGCCGGCAGCGTCGGCGTGGTCACACCCTTCAGAGAGCAGGCAAGGCTCATCAAGCAGCTTCTCGGCCGCGGATTTCACAACCGCGTTCGGATCGGGACGGCGCACACTTTCCAGGGCGGTGAGTGCGACACGATGGTGTTCTCCACGGTGCTGTCGTCTGGAGCCAGCCCTGGCACAGCCGCGTGGGTGGAGGGTGAGAGGAACCTGGTCAACGTGGCGGTGAGCAGGGCACGCAAGCACCTGGTCGTCTTTGGGAACCGCGGCGAGCTTGCCCGCCTCCACGCAACCACACTTCTGAAACTTGCGGACGAGGCGTCGTCGGGCAGCCGTCGGGGCGAGCCGCAGCTGACGACCGCCACCAGCCGGCTCTACAAGGCATTGATCGACCGCGGCCTACCGGCAAGACTGGGCGGCGTCGACGAGGGCTACCCGCTGACCATCACTGTCGACGGCATCCAGGGTGGACGCGTGGACGTGGAGGTCAGCGAGTTTCCCGACGGAGACCCCCGGGGCAAGCTGCGGCGTCAGATGGCGGCCCGCGACGCGATCGTGCACGAGCTGGGATGGACCGTGGTCAGAGTCCCGGGCTGGAAGGCCTACCTGCAGGCCCCAGCCATCGCAGAGCAGCTCGGGGAAGTGGCCACCAGGACCTGATGGGCAAAATTGCAGCCGTGGTCGTGCTCCCTTCTCTCGACCTCACAGGCGGTCGAGCTGTGCGCTTGCTGCGCGGCGACCTGGCCCAGCAGACGTCCTACGCCTCCGATCCGGAGGCTGTCCTCGCCCTGGCCAGGCGCCTCTCGGCCACCGGCGCCAGGCGGCTGCACGTCGTCGACCTGGACGCGGCGACCGGCCGGGGTGACAACCGCCGCCTGGTTGAGCGCCTGGTCGCGGAGGCCGGCCTGGAGGTCCAGGTGGCTGGCGGCGTCCGCTCCGAGGAAGACGCCTCCCGCTGGCTCGATGTGGGCGCGGCGGCCGTCGTCATGGGCACCACGGCCGTGCGCCGGCCCGAGACGCTGGAAGCCGTCGCGGGCACGCATCCGGGCCGTGTGCTGGCGGCGCTCGACGTGCGGGCCGGCCGGCCGGCGGTGACCGGCTGGTCGGCGGTGCAGGAGACGGGCGTGGCGGAGGTCCTCCACCGCTGGGAGGGACTGGCCCTCGAGGGCGTCGTCCTGACCAGTGTCGACCGGGACGGGACGCTGGCGGGGCCGGACCTGGACCTGCTGGCCCTGGGCCTGCGGACCACCGGGCACCGGCTCACGTACTCGGGCGGGGTGGCCTCGCTGGCGGACCTTGATGCCCTGGCCGAGGCCGGCGCGCGCGCGGTCATACTCGGGAAATCGCTGCTGGAAGGACTCTTTCCGCTCTCCGAGGCGCTTTCGCGCTGGCCGCAGTCCTAGCGCTGCTGGCAGCCTGCGGGGGCGCCCGCCCCAACGCCGACGACTCCGCCCTCCACTCGGACCTGGCCACCGGGCGCGCAGGCGACGAGGTGACCTTCCACGGCAAGCTCACCGCTGAGCCGGCGCCGGTGGGGACCCATGAGCACATCCTGGTCAGCGACCCCTTCGGCGATCAGCTCGAGGTCGACCACAACACCGGGCTGGCGCCCTGGGTGCCGGCGCACACGGGCGACGTCGTGATCGTCCGCGGTCAGCTCTACATCGACGGGCCGGGGCGGGCGGGTGTCCACTGCACCCACGCCAGGACGTCCAGCGGCTGCCCGGTCCCCGGCTGGGTGGAGCTCGGTGGGCAGTACTACGAGTAGCCCGGGCACCTAGGCGGCCGCATCGGCAGCCGGCGCGCGAGGTGGGGCCGCGAAGTCGAGCGGCGGCCTGATCACCTGGACGCGGCCGTCGGGGTGGAGCAGGAGCTGCCAGCGGCCCTCGTGGACCTGCACGTGGTGCCGGCTGCACAACATCAGCAGGTTGTCCAGGT
>JALYYF010000130.1 GCA_030946725.1 Candidatus Dormiibacterota bacterium | reverse complement strand
GGCAGTAGGGCGCCTGCTGAGCGAGGGCCCGGCCCACAGCCTGAACCACGATCGCACGCTGTAAGGCAGGTACCGCCATGCCCTCCTGGCCGCCGCCGGCGAAGGTGTAGTCAGGTTCGTTCATCGGACTGACATAGGACAACGTCACGCCGTTCACGTCGTGGAAGTGTCGGACGACGTCGGCGAGGTAGCGAGCATAGGCGGACTCAGATCCAAGCTTGAGGTTGCCGCCGCTGTTCAGCCCGTTGGTGGTCCAGATGGACGGAGCGCTGTTGACGAACCCCAGCAGGATGGGGACTCCCCGCAGCTGTGCGAGTTTCAGGAACAGACGTCCTCCGGGGTCCCGGCTCCAGTCGTACGTTCCCGGCGAGACGAGAAACGTCTGTGCAGCGCGGGGAGGGTTCGTCACGCCGACGCCGCCCCCGCCGATGTTGTAGCGGTACGCGCTGAGCTGGATGCCGTTTTGGTCGAAGAGCATGTCCGCCACCTGGTTCTGGACCCCCGTCCGGAACTTGACGAGGTCGTCTGGCCACCACGCGCCGGCCGCACCGAATCCCTCCATGGTCTGTACGACCGCAGAGTCGACGAGCGCCGGTGCGCTGGTCGAAAAGCCGCTCGGGGCGTCGGACTGCGCAAAGGCACGAACTGGAAGTCCGGCGGTCACGGCGGATGCGGCGGTCAAAGCGCTGTATGCCAGGAACCGCCGCCGACTGACCGACTGGCCCGTTGAATGCGCACTGTGAAGCCCCACGAAACGCCCTCCCCACGCACAGAATTCGCCGCAGCCTCAATCTCGCGTTCGGCGCCGTTCGACCCTCTCACTCGATGGATCGATCGCACCTCCGACCATCACCGACAGCGAGTCCGCAAAGGGTAGACGCTGAGGTCCCTCAGGTCAACGGGCTCTATGGAAGGCGATCACCCGCTCTCAGTCGCAAGAGTGAGAGAGCCGGTCGCCGCCGGCTCTCTCACTGCCTAGCCCCAGAACTCGTCGACCACGGCCGGATTCTCGTCGAAGATCCAGGACTCGGTGACCTTGCCGCCCTTGATGTGGACGACATGCGTGTAGCGGTCGCTGACGTGCCTGCCGCCGCGGTCAGCCGAGACCGTAGCGAGCGCCACCGCGTGCTCGTCATTGCCGAGTATGTCGTGAATCTCGACCTTGAAGGTGCCGTCGGTCTCCTGGAACTGCTGCACGAAGAGATTGATGACGTCGTCGACCCCGTGGTGCACACCGGCGAAGCGGTTGTTCCCGGGCACGTTCCAGACGATGTCCGGCGCGAACAGGGATCTGACCGTGTCCAGGTCTCCTGTCTGAAAGGCGTTGTACCCGCGGCGAAACAGCTCTGCGTTCGGGTGTTCGGCCATTCTCTCTGGTCCTCCCACGATGCATGGCCCGAGGGCCAATCCTACGGCTGTTAAGAAGTTCGGATGGTAAGCCTATCAGCCCGCCGCCCGCCAGCAGGGGGCGAAGGACGTCCGGCGGGAGGCCGCCGCCGGCTGGAGTTTGGCGCCCGGCACTTCCACGCAGGCTCTGACCCCGCCCTCGCTCAGCCCAGGTAGTGCCCGGGTACGTACTTAGCCTGCGTCGCCTCCAGCACGCACTCGGCGCTGCAGTATCGTTCGCGGTCCACGAGGATTCCGTCACCGGCGATGAAACTCGTGCAGCCTGCGCATCGCTCTGCCTGCCGGAGTCGCGAGCCTCTATAGACGAGGCGTTGTGATTCGTCGACGGCGTAGCCCGCGGGTTCGCTTCTCTGCGCCCATGCCATGTCTCAAATCTCCTCACCAAGGGAGCCCGCTGTGAACCGAAGGGCGCCCCGCGGCCTGGCGCGGGCCCTGAATTCTACAGTGGCAAGGAACGACGGGCAAGGGCGGTTCTTATCGTGAACCCGACGATTGATTGACTGAAAGCGTTCTCACGGATCTCTGCGCGGAAATAGCGCTGGTAGATCGTTATCGTCGGAAGAGCATCGAGTGAATTTCTCCGCGACTCTCAGTTAACGGCTCCACCTCGCCTACCGGCGCAGACGGAGGCGCAGGGAAAGGGTGATTGTCGCGGCACCGACCAGCGCCGCGGCTGCACCGATCCAGGCCCAGACGACGGCCCCAGTCATGAAGCTGCCCTGCACGTAACCGAGGCCCTGGCCGATCCAGACCAGGCCGACCAGGACGAGGATGACGCCGAGCACGACGGCACTGGCTTTCACTCCTCCAATGCTACTCGTTTCTCGACGTCAAGATTCTCGGTCAAGAGCGATCGGCCGCTAGGGCCACCGACGGCCGGACCACGACCGGGCGAGTGTGAGAGGTGAGAAGATTGCTCGCTCCAAGGAGGCGTTATGGAGCTGAAGCGCCAGACCCTGACCAGCGAGTTCCTCCACCCCGGACGCGACTTCGAGCCCTACCAGGGCCAGGTAGAGGTCCGTTGGGACCCGCTGACAGGCCACTCGGCGAGACTGGTGCTCGGGGGCGGTCCCCTGCTCCCCGCTTCCCCATTCGACCTCGCCGCATATGCAGCCGAGACCCAGACCACCTGCTTCTTCTGCGGCAAGCGGGTCGAGGAGGTGACGCCAAGGCTGCTTCCGGCGATCCACCCGGAGGGCAGGATCAGGCGCGGCCGGGCTCTGCTGTTTCCAAACCTGCTTACCTACTCTCAGTACAGTTCGGTCTCCATCTATTCGCCGGACCTCCACTACCTGCCGCTGGACCGGATGTCGGGACGGGTGGTCGCCGACAACCTGGCCGTGCAGGTGGAGTTCATCCAGGCCGTGACGCGCTACGATCGGCAGGCCACCTGGGCCTCGATCAACGCCAACCACATGCTTCCGGCGGGCAGTTCGCTGTTCCATCCCCACATCCAGTCCAGCGTCGACCCGGTCCCCTCGACGATGCAGCAGCAGCTCGCCGATGCCGGTCGCGACCGCTTTGGTGACTACCTGAACACGGAGAAACGGCTTGGCGAGCGCTACCTGGGCAGCCTGGGCAGCAGCGAGTGGCTGGTCAGCTTCGCTCCCCAGGGCTTCAACGAGATCCGCGCGCTGGTGCCCGGCCTGGCCTCGCCGGCGCAACTGGCCGCCGAGCAGGTCGAGGAGCTGGGAGAGGGGATCGCGCGGGTACTGAACCTCTACGGCGAGCTCGGGTTCCAGAGCTTCAACATGGCGCTGCTCGGCGCGCCTCCCGACCTCGACGGCTACACCCTCAATCTCCGGCTCGTCTGCCGCTCCAACCTGCAGCCTCTCTACAGGTCCGACGTCACCTACTTCGAGCGCCTGCACTGGCAGGCCATGGTCGACCGCCGGCCCGAGGAGCTCGCCGAGAGGGCGCGGCCTCTCTTCCTCTAGAGGTGCCGCACCTCAGGCTTCGGGCTGGCCTGCCGCCTCGCTGAGGCGGTCTGAAGGCGGTGACAGCGGGGCCCCCTGCGAAGGCTCCGGCTGAGGGCGGCCCTGCAGCCACCAGCGTGTGACGAAGGCCGCAACCAGCAGCAGCAGGACTCCCGTGATCGTGAAGGTCAGCATCCCGGAGCTTGCGCTGGTGATGGCGGCACCGGCGCCGAGACCAAGCACGCGGCATACCTGCACCACGCTGTAGCGCGCGGACATGACCGAACCCCGGTTGCGCTCGTCGCCGGCCTTCAGGAGGGTGCTCTGGTTGGCTATGAAGTAGAGCGCGTTGCCGACGGCCGAGATGCCGATGGCCACTCCTGTCAACAAGAAGGTGTGGGCCAGTCCGGCACCGAGGACACCGAGCCCGAAGAGCCACAGCGCCATGGCGAGAATGCTGGGGGCGGCGCCGGTCCGGAATGCGATCAACGAGCCGAGGGTGGCGCCCAGGATGAGCAGAACCTGAAGCCAGGCATAGACCGTTACACCGTTCCCGGAGATGGCGTAGCTGAGAGGCAGCATCGAGGGAGCGAGCATGTTCGTGAAGAGCGCCACCACGCCGGCGACGAGCAGATGGGGCCGCAGCCGCCGCGAGGTCAGCGCGCGAAATACCGCTCCCGTGAGCTTCACCTTCGTCACTCCGCCTCCCAGCGGACCCACGGTCAGCACGAGCAGACCTGCAACGGCGAAAGTGACTGCGTCGATCAGGAAGAGCTCTCGCGGATCGGGCAGGATGGCGATGAAAACTCCGGCGAGCGCGAATCCGGCCGCCTGACCGAGAGCGCTGAGGAGCAGGAGGCTGGCGCTCGCCCGCTCCACCTGGTCCGAGCCCACGAGTCCGGGAACTCCGGCCAGCCGCGCGGGCTGCACGATGGCCTCGATCCCTCCGACGATGAAGAGAGCCGGATAAAGGGTCAGCGGCGAGATCAGCGTCGCAACGGGCAGCAGCGCAACCAGGACGGCACGCCCCAGCTCGAGCGCGGCCACCAGAGACTTGCGGTCGAGGCGGTCTGCCACCGATCCCGCCAGCAAGCCGACCAGCAGGGCCGCCGCGATCTGCGAGAGATAGATCCCGGCGATGGCGAACGGCGAGTGTGTCTCACGGTACAGAAGGAACTGGGACAGCGTCAGGCTGATCGGGTCGCCCAGGGCCGAGACGCCGACCGCCAGTGAGAGCCGCCCGAATCGTGGCTGCCAGTAGCCGCGCCCGGGTCCACGCCGATCGCTCGGAGCGCCTCTCAGGCTCGTCCCGGGCAACCGGCGAGGTCCACCGGAAGTCAGACCCCACCCCACGCCCTAAGGTTAGCCTGCGCTGACCTCTGCGCCAACTCTCGCCGGACTGCCGGCGGCGGCCGGGACGGTGAACTTGAAAGCGGTTCCCGAGGGACCCGTCTGGCTCAGCCAGATGCGTCCGCCGAAAGAGCGCTCCACCACCAGGCGGCACAGGTAGAGCCCCAGGCCCAGGCCTCCTCGAGCCCGGCTCTGACCGGCCAGGCCCGCCTTCGCGAAGAGTGTGTCACGAAGACTGACGGGCAGTCCCGCCCCGTTGTCCTGCACGGTCACCTCAAGCCAGTCGCCGACCTGCACGCCGGTGACCAGCACCTGAGTCGCCTGCGTGTACTCCAGTGCGTTGCCGAGCAGGTTGGCGAGCACCTGGTCCAGGTGGGCGGGCTCGCAGTGGGCCGCGGGCAGGTCCGCGGGCAGGCTGCAGCGGACCACGGTCGCGCGCTGACCGTAGCGGCTGTGCAGGATCCTCAGGACCTGGTCCAGCGCGCTGCCCAGGCCGACCGCCACGGGCCGGACCTCGAAACCGCTCGTCTCCAGCTTGGCGATGATGAGCTGGCTCTCGACCAGCCGGAGCAGCCGGTCGGACTGCTCATAGGCTTCCTCGACAAGCAGCTGCCCCTGCTCGGACCGAATCGCCGGCCCCCACTGCAGCAGCAGAGCCAGCGTCTGGCGCATCGCCGCCGCCGGGCTGCGCACCTCGTGTCCGATCGCCCGCAGCATCAGGTCCTTGGCTTCCAGCAGCGACCGCTGCCGCGTGATGTCCTCGTGCAGCGACAGGGCTCCGGCACGCCGCCGCCCGGCACCGCGGATGGGCACTCGCCGGACCTCGATCACCATCTCCTTGCTCGCCAGCCCGTACTGGAGCGCGCCGTCCGGCTCGGCCTCGGGGTTCGAGAGCAGGTTGGCGCCGGCCTCCTGGAGCAGGTGGCTGGTGGGCCGCCCGATCATCGCGGCCGCCTCCTTGCCGTAGATCCGTTCGACTTCCGCGTTGGCGTAGAGGACGTTGCCGCCGCCGTCCTCGAGCACCATGCCGATCGGTGAATGGGTGAGTATCGCCTCCATCATCCCGGCCTGCCGGTCGCGAGCCTCCACCTGCTCCGCCGTCGCCAGCGCCAGGCTCACGTGTGCGGCCACGTCCTTCAGCAGCGCCACGTGCCACTCGTCGAACATGTCGGGCTGGTAGGACTGGAGGGAGAGCAGCGCGCGGATGTGCTCACCGTGGCGGATCGGCACCCAGACGAGCGACCGGGCTGCCGCGCGCCGGCGGCGGCCGCGTCGGGTGGGCTGGAGCACGGCCCCGTCGCCGTAGACCAGGCCTCCCACCGAAGGGTCGGTCGCGGTGAAGGAACGCGCCCAGCGAGAGCGACGGATCAGGACCGGCCGGCCAGTCTCGTAGGCCTCACGGGAGGGCCCGGCCTCGGCAAGCGGCACCGCCACCAGTGGCTGCTCGATGCCGCCGTCGAAGACGTAGCCTTCGGCGACCGGCCCGGCGTCCGTGCGGACTATGGTGGCGACCGAGAAGAAGTCGAACTCGAGGTGAGCGGCGAGCTCCTCTCTGACCGCACGCATGATCGACCAGCGGTCGAGGCTGGAGGCAAGCCGGCGGCCGACCGCGTCGACCACCTCCAGCCGGCGCCCATGCGCCTCGACCCGGGCATAGGCCCAGGCGTTGCGCAGGGCGAGCGCCACCTCGTCGGCGACCTGCTCCAGGAAAGCGACGGTGGATTGCTCGTACGCGGCCGGCTGCCGGCTGTGCACGGAAAGGATGGCGCGCACGCGGCTGTCCTCATGCACCGGCACCCACACCGCCGAGCCGTGATCGCCGCCCGCGACCGGACCGGTCCGCAGCCGCGGCTGTCCGGTCTTCAGCACGCCCTGGACGACCCCCAGCCTCCGCGCCGGTAGCCGGTGGCTGTGGGTCCGTGCGGCCGTCCCGGCACGGAGGACCCGCAGCCAGTCTTCCGACGCAGATTCGGTGACGGCCAGCTCGACGAGGTCCACATCGAGCATCGGAGCGATGGTCGAGTGCAGTGCACTGACGATCCCGTCCTCGTCGTGAGTGGAAGCCAGGCTGCGCGCGATCGAGTTCAGCGCTGTCAGACGCACCGCCTGGTTTCGCGTGAGCTCATTCAGGTAAGCGGCGCTGACGACCGCACCAAGATGCGAGTGCAACTCTTCCAGAAAGGCGAGCTCAGCGGGTGAAACCTGACGCCGGACGTCGGCCTGGTAGATGACTGACCCCAGCGCACGTCCGCGCTGCAGGATGGGCACCCAGATGACGGTCTGGGGACGCTTCCGGCCTCCCGGCCCTCGACTACGCTCAGCCGTTGGTCCATGGGACTCGGGATACACGACGGTCGTCTCAGGCTGTTCATAGTTCCGCGCAAACACCGAGTCGGCGAGCGGACGGCGAAAGACGTCCTGGAGCACCCCGTGGTCGACCGCCAATACGTGATACCACCCTTCGCGTTCCAGCACATGGAGGGCGACGACATCAAAGCCCAGCAGCATCCTCAGCGAGCCGTATAGAACCTGGACCACGTCTGATTCAGTGACGCAGCTGGCCAGCGCGGTGAGGATGCTTGAGCGATCGGCCGCGGAGAGGCGCGTATTGCGGGCCAGCTCGTTGAGGCTCGCCGCAAGGACGATCTCACCCAGCTCCCCATGCAGATTCTCCAGGAACTGGATCTCGTGGGCCGGCACCTCTCGTTGTGCATAGGATTGGTAGAGAATCGCGCCAATCGGCCTGCCAGCCCGAAGAATCGGCACCCAGATGACGGTGCGAGGCTTCTTCCCTCCACCGGGCCCGCGACCGGGGTAAGTGGCGGCATCGGAAGCCGGATAGATGACCGCCGTCTTAGCGCGCCTGAAGTTCTCGAGGAACGGAGAGTCGGTGAGCTGACGTCGCACCGGGTCCTGAAGGACGCCGTGGTCCACTGCGACGAAGCGATACCAGTCGTCCTCTTCCAGCACCTGCAGAACCACGACGTCGTAGAGCCGCACTTGGCGCAGGCCTGCATACAGCACTTGCACGATGTCGACCGGGAGTGCACATGCCTTCAGGGCGCTCAAAAGCGCGTCTCTATCGCGTGACACGCCCCTCACGCTAGCGGTTGTCAAGACGCGACGTTCGATGGCCGCCGGACGCCAATTGCCCGGCGGCCGGACTGTTCAGCAGCCGACGGTCTAGTGAAAGAAGTCGTGGAAGAAGTCCAGCTCGACATTGGTCGTGAACAGGTCAGCCGCTGAGACAATGCTTGCACCAAACATCCTACATCCCCCTTAGGATTAGAAGTTTTGCCGTTCACGTATGTGAGACGGTTCCTAACGCTATGGAGTATCGCACGAGAATCCCACGATGTCTCTAGAAAGTCACATCGAGGCTGTGCTGCAAACCCCCCTTGGAATGACGGCCGCGTGCTGGGCCGTTCCCACTCGTCGATGGTCCGACTGGCAGCGGGACGCGTCCACTACGCCTGGATCGTCTTCGGCGTCACCTTCTTCACCCTGCTCGCCGCCGCCGGCATCAGGTCCACCCCCGGAGTCCTGATCGTCCCACTCGAGCACGAGTTCGGTTGGACGCGGGCCGAGATCTCGCTGGCGGTCGGGATCAACCTCCTCTTCTTCGGCCTCTGCGGACCCTTCGCGGCCGCGCTCATGGCACGCTTCGGGGTTCGCCGCGTCGTCATCGGCGCGCTGCTCCTGATCGCTACCGGCGTCGGCCTGACCACGGTGATGCGGAGCTCGTGGCAGATGGACCTGCTGTGGGGTGTGGTGGTCGGTACCGGCGCGGGCGCCATGGCCAGCGTGCTGGCCGCCACCGTGGCCAACCGCTGGTTCATCGCCCGCAGGGGACTGGTCACCGGGGTCCTGACCGCCGCCGCGGCCACCGGGCAGCTCGTCTTCCTGCCGGTCCTCGCCTCGCTGGCGGTGGGCCGCGGCTGGCGCTGGGCATCGCTCACCGTGGCGCTCGCCGCGCTGGCGGCGGTCCCGGTCGTGGCGCTGCTGATGCGAGACGACCCGGCCCGGATCGGACTCCAGCCGTACGGCGCTCCCGCCGGCTACCAGGCGCCTCCCAGAGGCGGCAACCCGTTCTCCGCGGCCATCAGCGGCCTGCGGGCGGGCCTTCGCTCGGGTGACTTCTGGCTCCTCGCCGCCAGCTTCTTCATCTGCGGCGCCACCACCAACGGGCTGATCGGGACGCACCTGATCCCGGCCTCGATCGAGCACGGCATCCCGGAGGTGACCGCCGCCAGCATGCTGGCGCTGATCGGCGTCTTCGACGTGGTCGGGACCACGGTCTCCGGCTTGCTCACCGATCGATTCGACAGCCGCTGGCTGCTCTTCTGGTACTACGGGCTGCGTGGGCTCTCGCTCCTGCTGCTGCCCTTCGCGCTCTCCAGCACCTACCTGGTGCTGCTCCTCTTCATCGTCTTCTACGGCCTCGACTGGGTGGCCACCGTGCCTCCCACGATCGCGCTCAGCGCCGAGAAGTTCGGCCGCGAGCGCGCCGCCATCGTCTTCGGCTGGATCTTCGCCGCCCATCAGTTCGGCGCCGCTTTCGCCGCCTTCAGCGCCGGGGCGCTGCGTACCTGGCTGGGCGACTACCAGGTCACCTTCATCACCGCCGGGCTCCTCTGCCTGGTCGCGAGCGGCCTGGTGATCCGGATCAGGCGCACAGCCCAGGGCCCGCGCCCCGCCGTCCCGCTGGCTCCTGAAGTCGCCTGACCTCCGGGTGCGCCGGCGCCTCCTGGCCGCCGCCGCGCTCGCGCTCGCCCTGACACTGGTCACCGCGCGCCAGCCCCTGGCCCACGCGCTCCTGGTCACCGCCAACCCCCCGCCCGGCTCCCTGCTGAAGGCGCCCCCTACCTCCGTCGACCTGCGCTTCTCCGAGCCGGTGGCCGCGGCGGGCGCCGGGCTGAGCGTGCTCGCTCCCTCCGGTCGCCTGGCCAGCCACGGCAGTGCCAGCGTCTCCGGCTCCGAGCTGAGCGTCGGGCTGACCGCCACCGAGCACGGGACATACCTGGCCAGCTGGGAGGTGATCTCGCAGGACACTCATCCCTCGCGCGGGCAGTTCACCTTCAGCGTCGGCTTCCGGGGGCCGGCGCCGGCGGGCGAGGACCTGGGTGCCGACGTGGGCGCGGTCTCCCCAGCGGGCCTGCTGCTGCAGTCGCTGGCCCGGTGGCTGCACTTCTGCGGCCTGGCGGTGGCCCTGGGGACCGTCGCCTTTCAGGTGCTCGTGAGGCGGGCCCCGGACCCCAGGCTGGACCGTCTCCTGCTGGCCGGGGTGGGCGTACTGGCGGCCGCCGAGCCGGTGGCCCTGGTGGCGCAGGCGGTGAGCCTGGACCTGGCGCCCCAGGACCTGCTCACCACTAGCTTTGGACGCGTCCTGGGCCTGCGGCTGGGCGGAGCCTTCCTGCTCTGGACGGCCGCGGGAGCCGTTCGCGAGGCCGGGCGGGGGCGCGCCCTGATGCTGGTCCTGGGCGGCGCCATGGTCTTCGCCGACGGCCTGGCCGGACACCGGATCGTCGGGCTTCCGGACGTCG
>JALYYF010000140.1 GCA_030946725.1 Candidatus Dormiibacterota bacterium | reverse complement strand
CCCGGATCCAGTTCGTAGCGTCCGGAGGCCACGGTGAACCCCCTGGCGTCCAGCGAAAGGTAGCCTCCGCGGTTACCCATCCCCACCGTCGCGGCGATGTTGGTCTTGTAGGGCGACTTGTCGGCCGCGAACCGGATGTCGCGGTTGATTCGAAAGACCTTGCCCGGCCCGAACTCGGACTCCAGAGAGGCGACGAGCGCCTCCATGGGACCTCGGACGGCCTTCTCATAGATCCGGCGGTTGGCCTCGAAGTAACGCTTGGAGTTGTCGAGCTCGAGGCCGATGAAGAAGCGCTGGAAGTCCTCAGGCCAGCCGTTGAAGACCGTGTCCATCTCGGTTGACCAGCCTAGCAGCGGATCGTGACCGGGGCCACTCCGGGGGCCGGGGCCATGGGCAGGGATCATGTCCGCCCCGTGTGGGAGACTGCCAGCTCATGCCCTTCTCCGACTTCGACTCCCGTGGCTACCGCATGGTGGATGTCCGCAGCGGCTACGGGGAGTGGGTCGCGACCTACGAGCAGACGGTCAAGGACGCCATGGACATCGAGCTGCTGGCAGCGCTGAGGCAGGTCTCCTGGTCCGAGGTGCAGCGCGCGGCGGACCTGGGCTGCGGAACCGGTCGGACGGGGGAGTGGCTTCGAAGCAGGGGGGTCCCGGAGATCGACGGCGTGGACCTCACCCCCGAGATGATCGCCAAAGCCCGCTCCAAGAACGTGTACCGCCGCCTGGTGGAGGGATCCGTGGCCTCCACCGGCCTGGACTCGGGAGCCTACGACCTGGTGATCACCAGCCTGGTCGACGAGCACCTCGCCGAGCTGGCACCCCTCTACCGCGAAGCCCACCGCCTGGCAGCGCCGGGAGCGTCCATGGTGCTGGTCGGATACCACCCCCAGTTCATCATGGCCGCCGGCATGCCGACACACTTCCACGGTAGCTCAGGCGAGCCCATCGCCATCGAGACGCACCTCCACCTGCTCAGCGACCACGTGACGGCCGCCCTGGAGGCGGGATGGGCGCTGGCCGAGATGCAGGAGCGCCTCATCGACGACACCTGGCTCGCGCTCAAGCCGAAATGGGCACGCTTCAAACACCAGCCGATCAGCATGGCGTTCGTGTGGCAGAAGGAGTGTCTCCCCTGACTTCGCGGGACCCCCTCCCCGGCACGGCCGGGTACTCCCCTGACTTCGCGGGGGAGAGTTCTTCGTCCTTCAGATATCGGCGCCGGCCGCCTCCGGGCTCGCGGTGCTGCCGCGGCGGGGGAGCTCGGTGAAGATAGCCGGCGGCTCGCGCCACAGCTCCGGCTTAGCGCCTCCCGCGGTGGACTGAATGGCCCGCCAGACCCTGTCCGGCGTGCAAGGCATGTCGATATGCCTGACGCCCAGGTGGCTCAGCGCGTCGACGACGGCGTTCTGGACCGCCGGCATCGAACCGAGGGTTCCCGACTCCCCGATGCCCTTGGCTCCCAGTGGGTTGAGCGGCGTCGGGGTCTCGGTGTTGGCGGCCTCCACAGGCGGTAGTTCGGCGGCGCAGGGCATCCCGTAGTCGATGAGGCTGGCGGTCAGGGGAGTGCCGTCGGAACCGTAGACCACCTCCTCCCACAGCGCCTGGGCCATGCCCTGGGCGACACCTCCGTGCTGCTGCCCGGTCACCAGCAGGGGGTTGAGGATCCGGCCGCAGTCGTCGACGGCGACGTGGCGGAGCGGCAGCACCAGGCCCGTGTCGAGGTCCACCTCGACCACGGAGACGTGGGTGCCGAAGGGATAGGTCGCGCCTGGCGAGTTGAAGTCGACCGCCGCCCCGAGCCGGCTCCCGCTGCCCTCCGCGGCCTGGGCCAGCTCGGACCAGCGCAGGGCGCGGGCTGGCACGCCGGCCACCCCGATCAGGCCATCACCCATTGCGGTGATGTCCGCCGGGCTGGCCTCCAGCAGCGACGCCGCCAGGGTCCGCGCCTGGTCGAGGACAGCCTCCGCGGCCGCACGGACGGCGTTGCCGCCCAGCTGGAGCGACCGGGAGCCGCCCGTCCCGCCACCCCGCGGCACCAGCGCGGTGTCGGACTGGATGAAGCGGATGTCGGACATCGGGATTCCAAGACGGTCGGCGACGATCATCCCGAAGGCGGTCGCGTGCCCCTGGCCGTGCGCCGAGGTCCCCACCCGGATGGTCGCAGTACCGTCTGCCGCAACATCGACCTGGCCGTACTCCTCTCCCCCACCGCCGGTCACCTCGACGTAGCTGGCCACGCCGATGCCGAGAAGCCGGCGCTCGCCACGCTCCCGTCTCGCCGCCTGCTCCGCGCGCAGATCGTCGTAGCCGGTCAGCGCCACGGCCCGGTTCAGGGCCTGTTCGTAGTCGCCACTGTCGTATTCGGCGCCGGTCAACGTGGTCAGCGGGAACTGCGAGGGCTGCAGGAAATTGCGCCGGCGTATCTCGACCGGGTCGATCCGCAGCTCGTCGGCGGCGATGTCCAGGACCCGTTCCAGCATGGCCGCCGCCTCCGGACGCCCGGCGCCCCGGAAGGCCCCGACCGGAGCGGTGTTGGTGAGGACGACCGCCACGTCATAGCTGAGCCGTGGGATCCGGTAGGTCCCCTGTGCCATGTGGTAGCTGGGTCCGATGGCCAGGGCACCGCCGAAGCCGGCGTAGGCGCCCGCGTCGCCGATCACCCGGCAGCGGAGGCCGGTGATCGATCCCTCGCGGTCGAGTCCCATCTCGACGTACTGGACCTGGCTGCGCCCGTGCATGGTGAGGAGGTTCTCGAAACGGGTTTCGATCCAGGAGACGGGCCGACCCAGCGAGCGGGCGGCCGCCATGGCGACGGCGTACTCGGGAGTGACCCCGGCCTTGCCGCCGAACCCACCGCCCACGTGAGGCGCGATCACCCGGAGCCGCGCCAGGTCCATGTCCAGGATTCGAGCAGTGGCCTCCGCGAAGCCGTGTGGCATCTGGGTCGAGACATAGACCGTCAGCTCGGGCTCCCCTGCACCGCCACCCGGGATGGCCACGATGGCGTTGGTCTCCATGGGGACAACCGCGACGCGCTGGTTCTCGAAGCGCGCCCGCACCACGACGGCGGCGTCGGCCAGCGGGTCGGCGCCGTCGTCCTCGCGGCTCCCGGCGGCCAGGTTGGTGCCGAGCTCTTCGAACTGGAGGGGCGCACCCGGCGCCAGGGCCTCCTCGGAGCCTGCCACGGCCGGCAGCGGATCGTACTCGACGTCGACCAGCTGGGCGGCGTCGGCGGCCACGGCCCGCGTCTCCGCGACCACGGCGGCCACGGGCTCGCCGGCGAAGCGCACCTTTCGGTCGGCCAGCGGCGGCCTGGCGCAGCGCTCGTTGAGGACCATGAAGTAGTGGAAGGGGGCGATGCCGAGGTCGGCCGCGGTGAAGACCGCGAGCACGCCCGGAAGCGCCCTGGCGGCCGAGGTGTCGATGCCGGTCACACGGCCGTGAGCGATCGGCGAGCGGACGAACACCACCGAGGTCAGGCCGTCGACGCGAACGTCGTCAACGAAGCGGCCGCGGCCCTGGAGCAGATCGGGGTCCTCGACCCTCGTGACGCGGGTTCCCAGGATGGAGCCAGGCATGAGCGCATCCTAAGCAAGTTTTCGATCAGGCGAGCACGACCTCGACAGCGTGGCCCAGAAAGGTCGACAGCTCGCGCGCCTCGACGAGGACGCTGTCGCGGACGGCTGCGTCCAACTCGGTGAAGGCCTCGACCCGGAGCCGGAGGGCTCCGGGGACTCGCTCCGTCCTCCAGGTCCCGGCCGCCCTGCCGTCCACCAGCACCACCGGATGCAGCCAGCCGCCGCCGCGATTGATCCTGGTGCGGTGTTCGGCGCCCACGGTGAGATCCCGGCCACGCCAGCCCAGGAGGTACTCGTCGAAGGCGGGCAGGAGGCGGACCAGGCCGGCCGGCGCCGGGTCGGGGGTGGTCCGCAGGCTCCAGAGCGTGCCCTGGGTGGTCTCAACCTCGACCAGGCGGTCCTCGATGAGTCGCCAGGCACGCTTTGCGTCGCGCTGGCCGAGGCCCGACCAGGCCGCGAGGTCGCTCGGTGCGGCCGGGTGGTGGGCCCCGAGGTAACGCGCCGCGAGCTCGGCGAGCGCCGCGTCGCGCTCCATCGGCTCGGGCTCGCCGATCCAGTCCCGGACCAGGACGAAGCATTGCTCCCGGGCTCGGTCGGGGCCAAAGCAGACGATCCCCTGCGCGGCCGCCAGCCAGACAAGGTGGGCGATGGCCTGCCCCTCGACGCGAACGCCGCGGGCGCGCAGGCGCTCGGCGATCTCTCGCCGCGTCAGGGGACCCTCGCGCTCCAGCATCTGCTGGATCGACCTGAGGGCGTCGGCGGCCTGGCCGGCGGGCACGCCCTCCTGCTGGAGTCGGCGGTAGGCGTTGGTAACCTGCGGCTCGATGACAGGCGGCAGCAGCCAGCCGAAGTCCTGCGTCGAGACCAGGTGCAGCGTTCCCCGCATGGCCCAGCTCAGCACGACCGTGCGGTCCCCCAGCCGCGCCCTGTCCACCTCCGGCGCGGTGAGGCCCGCACCCCGGGCACGGAGCGCCAGTCCGGCCGCCGAGAGGACCTGGGCCTGCACGCCCGTCAGGTGCCTGACGAGCGCGGCCGGAGGGAGCCGCCGCGGCCGGTGCAGGAGCTGGGCTCCGCTGCGCAGCCTGCGCACCTGATCCTCCGCCGCATGCTCAGGCCGGGTCATTCGCCGCGAGTCCAGTCCGCTCCCGCTGAGCTCCCCGCGCCACCGGGGTGCGGGGCCCAACCCACTGTCGTGGATCGCCGGTGTCGATTTCGGCGCCTCCCCCTTCGTCAAGGAGGCGGTGGGACTCGGACAATGGTCCGAGCAAATCGGCAACACGACAACAGGAGGTCAATATGGCCAATCCAGTCAATCACTTCGAGGTGATCGGGACCGACGGTCCCAAGCTGCAGCGGTTCTACCGGGAAGTCTTCGCCTGGACGGTCGACGCCGACAACCCGATGGGTTACGGGATGGTGGCACCCTCCGAGGGCGGCATTGGCGGCGGGATCGGCGGCGGTGGCGGAGAGGGCCAGGAGGGCAAAGGCCTGACCTTCTACGTGGAGGTCGCCAGCCTGGAGCAGACCCTCGCCGCAGTCGAGGCCGCCGGCGGCAAGACCATCATGCCGCCGGGCGACGTCCCAGGAGGCCCCCGCATAGCCCAGTTCGCAGACCCCGAAGGAAACCGCGTCGGTCTGACCCAGGCCGGCACAATGCAGCGGCCCGGATAGCCGATACCTCCTCCCGATGACTCCCTCCCCCTTTGCGGGGAGGGTAGGGAGGGGGTGCCACCGGCCCGTCCATCTGCGCGGCTCCTCCACACCCCCTGCACATCTGCTTCACATCTCCAGCCGACCATCGGAGACATGGATCGGACTTCAGTTCAAGGAGACAGAGAAGAGATGTTCGCACGCAGACGCGGAGCTCCATGGCTCCCAGCACTCATCGCCGGTGGCATCGGGGCCGCGCTGATCTCGAAGCGCGCACGCTGGCACGCGGCCCAGTACGGATACGCCGGCCCCGAGTCCGGCGCTCCCGGTTCCGGTGGCCACGGCTTCGGCGGCCACGGCCCTGGCTTTGGTGGCCGCGGCTTTGGCGGCCCCGGCTTCGGCGGTCGCGGCTTTGGCGGTCGCTGGTCGGAACGCGGCCTACCCCCGATGATCGAGGAGATGCTCAACGCGTGGCATCGCCAGGCCCACGGCGAGACACCTCCAACCGGAAATCCGGCCGAGCCGGCCGGCCCCGAACCGGGCAAGGGCCCGGCCTGAGCGGAGCAGGCCGCTGGAGCTGGAGGCAGACGCTCTGCCTTCGGCTCCGGCCGGCCCCTCTAGGATGCGTCCCGTGAAGACCGTGCTCGTCGCCGACGACGAGCCGCAGATCGTACAGCTGGTCCGCGACTACCTCGAACACGGCGGCTTCGCCGTACTCGTCGCCCGCGACGGTGTTTCGGCCCTCGAGCTGGCCCGCTCGCGCAGGCCCGACCTGGTCGTGCTGGACCTGGGCCTACCGGCCCTGGACGGCCTCGACGTCACCCGGGCGCTGCGGCGGGAAGGCGCGCTGCCGATCATCATGCTGACCGCACGCGACGACGAGTCCGACAAGCTGGTCGGCCTGGAGCTCGGCGCCGACGACTACGTCGTCAAGCCCTTCAGTCCCAAAGAGCTGGTGGCACGGGTTCGTGCCGTGCTGCGACGCGCCGAGGGCCTGCGGACGGAGTCCGACGTGGTTCGGGTGGGCGACGAGGTCGAGCTCGACCTCGCCCGGATGGAGGCCACCGTGGCAGGACGGCGAGTCGACCTGACGCCCACCGAGTTCCAGCTCCTGGCCACGCTGGCGCGCCAGCCGGGGCGCGTCTTCACCCGAGCGCAGCTGCTTGACGCCGTTCACGGCGTCGCCTTCGAGTCCTACGAGAGGGCCATCGACGCCCACGTGAAGAACCTGCGCCGAAAGATCGAGCCAGAACCACGAGCTCCCCGCTACCTTCTGACGGCCTTCGGCGTCGGGTATCGATTCGCAGACCTGGAGCGGTGAGCGAGCGGCCGCCGCCCCGCCGCTCCTGGTCGGCGCGGGGACCGGCCGGGCCGCCCGAGTGGTGGCCGGAGGACCAGTCCTGGCCGCCGCCTGCCATGGCCGCCTGGGGCCGCCGCCACCGGGGCCGCATCTTCTGGCGCCTGGGCTGCCTGCTGGCGGTCCTGGTACTGATCCTCGGCAGCGTGGGCACCGTGCTGGTGGCGCTGGCCGCCGCGGCGCTCGGCGTCGCGGGTGTCGCCTGGTCACTCCGACTCGCCGCGCTCGGAGCCCTGGCGCTGGGCATCCTCGCACTCGCCGGAGCCGTCCTCTGGGTGCGTCGCCTGAGTTCCCCGGTGGCGGAGTTCGTGGTCGCCGCCGGCCGGATCGAGGCGGGCGACTTCGCCGCTCGCGTCCCGGTTCGTGGCCCGCGCGAGGTACGCGCGGTGGCCCGCGCTTTCAATGCCATGGGCACGAGACTCGAGGCGACGGAGGCCAGGCGCCGCTCCTTCCTTGCCGACGTGACGCACGAGCTGCGAACCCCCCTCTCGGTGATCAGGGGCCAGGCCGAGGGCATCGCCGACGGCCTCTATCCCGGGGATCCGGCCCACCTGGCGCCGATCCTGGAGGCGACCCGCGGCCTGGAGCTGCTCGTGGACGACCTCAGGACCCTGGCCCTGACGGAGTCCGGCAGCCTGACGCTGGCCAGGGAGCCGGTCGACCTGCCCCTGCTGGTCAACGAGACGCTGGCGGCCTTCCAGACGGCCGCGGAAGCCGGCGGCGTCCGCTTGAGCGAACAGGTCCAGGACGGGGTTCCGGCTGTCGACGTGGACCCGGCACGCATCCGCATGGTGCTCGGCAACCTGCTCTCGAACGCCGTGCGCCACACTCCGCCGGGAGGCAGCGTCAGCGTGGGGGCCGCTCGGGCCGGCGCCATGGTCCAGGTCGAGGTCAGCGACGACGGCGAGGGCATCCCGGCGGAGCTGCTTCCGAAGGTGTTAGACCGCTTCGTCCGCGGCTCGGCCTCCCCCGGGTCCGGCCTCGGCCTCGCCATCGCTCGCGATCTCGTCACGGCCCACGGGGGTCGCATCGAGGTGGACAGCCAGGCCGGGTCGGGCACCAGGATCCGCTTCAGCCTTCCCGTGGCAGCTTCCGATCAGTTGCCTGACTAGAGGCCCCCTCCCTTACCCTCCCCACAAGGGGGAGGGACAGCTGGGGTGGCTGGAACTAGCGCGCTGGCGCGTCCTCGATGACTCGGCTCAGGACGGGCTTCCCATGCTCGATTCCCAGCTCGACCAGGCAGGCGTTGAGGACCGGCTCCTTGCCGTCCTGCGGGGCCGGCGCCTCGACGTCGCGCTCGACCGGCTCGCAACCCACGGTGACCGTGCGCCCGGGGACTTCGAGAACGGCCACCCGTCTGGTGACCCAGTTGTCGGCCTTTCCCTGGAGGCGATTGCGGTTGGCGTCCAGCCACTCGTAAACGGTCATCGTTCAAGACTCAACGCCTGCAGGGACATAAGGTTTCGGTCTCCGGCAAGGAATCTTTGAAAGCGCCTGAAAGCCCGGCTCGGGCTTCCGCGGACGCCGCCCGCGGGTCGGATTCCGCGCCCGCACTTTTACATCTCTTGATGCGCCTCGATGGGATCACGGCCCGGTCCGATGCTTGGCTGTCGACACCCAAATCGCTCGGACTCGACCGAGCCAATCCTTCGTGACCAACAGTCGTAGGAGTCTCCAAAATGCTGCGGTCCCCGTTTCTGAAAGCGGCAATCGGCGTTCTGGCTTTGCCAATGCTCGCCGTCGCCTGCGGCGAGGCCAGCTCGGCGCCGGTGACGCCTCAGAACCTCTTCGCAACCTCCAAGCCGGGCACCGTCCTGGTGCTGTCCGACTTCAAGGCGCACCTCACCGTCCCCGCTGCGAAACTAGACGACGCACGCCTCGAGTTCCTCAAGAACAAGGCCGTGGACATGATCCTTGCGGGCCAGCTGGCCAACGACAAGAATGCCATCACCGCCTGGCTGGTGGACCAGGTACTGAGTGACCCGCTCG